>DATNPP010000564.1:0-9543 GCA_036703175.1 Oscillatoriaceae cyanobacterium | reverse complement strand
GAGTGCATTGCGGAAAGGCCAGATGGAACTCGCGTCCGCTGTGGCAAGCCCGCATGCAGAAGTGGTAGAGCTTCGTGCGACCGCCCGGCAACTCGACGCAGGACTCAAAGAAGTCCACCTCGGCCTCTTCGCCCGGCAAGTGCACCTGGGGCATGAAGGCCTGACCCATGGACAACGCGATCTCGCGCTTGAGGCGCCCCACCTCGCGGCGTACCGAGGATTCCGCGGCGGTGCAGCCGTGCTCCAAGCAAAGCCGTTGCCAGATACGCCTGGCCGTGTGGCGTTGTTTCGGCGGGGCCTCTCGGTCGGCAAGTAGCCAGTCCCGAACGAGGTGCAGGTAGGGGCCCAGTTTCACGGAAGGCCGTACCGTGGGCTTTCTAGGCGCGGGTCGGGCGTCTTTGAGTGCCGCCCTGACGGTGCGCCGGTGAATCTTGAAGCGCTTCGCCAGCGCCCGTATGCCGATGCCTTCCAATTTGTTCGCGCGTCTGATTAACTCGTATAGCTCCACTTTGGTCATCCTTTGCTCCCGGAACCGTTGTTGTCTAAGCAACTCAACGATACCGGGTGGGCGGCCAAGGTGGGGCCATTTTTTGCGATCACGCTTTGGACTGGTGGGGCCAATTCACGTTAGCAGACTCAACCCAAGTAGGCCTCGAGCAGGGCCTCTCGCATCGCCGGTGTCGGGAAGTAGAACACGCCCAGTTGCGCGAGGTCGACGTACGGGTCGCCCATCCTGGCCGCCTCCCAGTCGATGAAATAGACTTGCTCCCCGTCATCGAGGAGATTCGAGGGATTGAGGTCCGCATGGCATGGCGCGCTGGTGGCAAAGGCTTGCGTGGCTTGAGCGATTACGGCCACGGGCGCGAAGATCCGTTCCGAGAGGCCTTCGCCGGACTTCTCACGAATCATTCCGTCGACCCAGCGGAGCGTCTCGAGCGGCGTGGATTCGAACTCGAAAGCCGGGCCATCGTGCAGTTGCCGCAACGTACGCGCCGCACGGGCCGTGTGTTCCGGACCGCGCGGATGACGATCGCCGTTCACATACGCCATCACCGCCACCCCGAGGGATTCGTCCGTATGAAAGAGCTTGGGAGCAATGCCGCGCTCGGAGGCGATGCGCATGCACGCCAATTCGCGGGCCACCCGGTCCGGATGGCCGCGCCGCACCACGTACGGGCGATCGCCGTGCGTGAAAAAGTACAGCGCCGCGCCGGAGAGCCCACCCTTGAACAGGCGAACATCGGCGATCGCCCGATCTCCCAGGGCCGTGCGCACCACGCCTGCGAGGTCGGACGGAAGTTCAACTATCGGGGAGTTCATCATCCAGTCGTCGCGGTTCTTGCCGTCGTGCAACGAGCGGCGCTCTTCAGACAAGCATACAGGAACGGCCTGTCTGCGAACAGCCGTTCTGAAGTGTGTGATCCAAGCGAACGAGATGCTAGAATTGATCCGACCAAGAAACTCATGACCTTGGTAGCAAATGGCGCAGTGGGCACGGTGCGGGAGGCTCGGAAGATGACTAAACGGCCCATCTCCCCTATGGCAGTTACATTGCTCGGAGCCGCATTGCTCATCGGGCAGCAGGCCTGCACGCGACTCCCGGCGTCACTAGTTGTCGCACCATCAACGGCTCCCACGACCTCGATGGCTCTGAAGCCGACGACTGGCCCAGTGTCACCGTCCATCTCGCCCTCCCCGGCCCACCCGAGCCCGTCCGTCAATGCGGCGGTTCAAGTCACGCCTCCATCGACTGACCTTTCAGGGCTCGACAAGAACCAGACGGTCGCCCAGATGGACCAAATTCTTCAGGATCCACGCCCGCACACCATTTCGGTATTGTTCCGAGACGAGTACGAGATACGCGTCGTCCAGGGCCAGGGCGAATTTCTGGTCGAAGACGGCTACGGGCTCGTCGCCCTGCATGATGAGAATGGCGCCTTTGCGGACGTCATTGCCAGGCTGAAGGGCTTCGCGCCGCTCAATGTCTCCCCATTGTTTTCCGCGGGAAAGTCCGAGCAGGAACTGGATCAAGAGCAGGCAAAGGCCCAGGCCGCGCTGGGGACTGGCTATCCGAATCAGGGATCTTGGGCGATCATCAGCGGCGACTTCGTGAAACATCCGGATCAGGTCAAGGCCCTGGCGCTCACCCTTCAAGCAGCTCCCGCCGTTCGCCTTGCCAGCGTCGTGGGCTACCCCAGCTATTAATGCAAATATTTCAAGTAGCGCTCGGGGGTGGTGCAGTGCCTATGCCTGTGGCGCCTGAATGAACGTTGGCGGCACGGAATCCGTCAGCCACACGCCGTTTTCCGAGCAGTAGAACTTGTAGCCTTGTCGGTGCATCTCACCGGCCGCGATCGCCAACACCACTGGCTTCCCGTGCCGTTGCCCCACCGCGATCGCCGTCCGCTCATCACCGGACAGGTGCACGTGATGGCGCTCCTGGGGAACGAGCCCCTCGGCGAGAATCGAAGACAGAAAGCGGGAGGCCGTGCCGTGATACAGGCGTTCCGGCGGCGCCCCCTCCGGGTAGCTCATCGAAACGCCCTTCGCCGAGTGGCCCTGCGCGGCACGAATGCGCAGGCCGTCTTCGGAGATCGTGAAGCGCTTCTTGTCGCTGGTCTCGACGACGTGTCGCAGGGTCTCCCGCTCGAGCGGCCGACCGTGCCGTGCGGCCGCCTCGAGCAGCGCGGCGATGTCGGCCCAGCCCTCGGCATCGAGCGTCAGGCCGATGGCCTCGGGCTCGTGGCGCAACACGTAACTCAGGAACTTGCTGATGGCGACGACGTCCATGGCGACATCCTTCCGAGCGACGGCTCAAGCGCCGGGCCGATGGCCCTGCAGCGTCGAGGCCACGGTGAATAGGGCGTTGACGACGGCTTTCAGGAAAGCCTGTCGAAGTCCAGGCGCCATACGGCCCTCGTCGGCGTCGAACGCGACGAAGACGAGCTTCCACTGGCGTGTGAAGCGATCACTCCAGGCCGCGATCGCCGTCGCGTCGTGCCCACAGTGCTCGGCGACGCGCGCCGCGATCGCCTCGTCGCTCAGCCCCTCGCGCACCCACTCGACAATCTGCGTGCTCGTGAGCCCCAGGGAACGCAAGAACTGCTGGTCCAGAAAGCTGGCGTCCAGCGACATGTAAGTCGCGTCCGGATGGCTCGTCACGTGACGGCACTTGTCCAGCAATCTGGGCAGCCACACGTACCCACCCACTTCAGCGAACGGGCTGCGTGGGGTCCAGGACGTGTTCGGCGTCTCCGACATGGGGCCTCCTCGGAGCGACGGTCGCCCGCCGCCGAATGCGCGACACCTGCATTCTACCGCGTTGTCCGTCGGGCATCAGCCGCCCGGGCGAAGCGTCGCATTGACCGGCCAAGGAAGCGAGGCTCCCAAGGTCGCCGCTCGCCGGACGGGGCTCCCCGCGAACAGGAAGCCCCGCCGGAAGCGCGCTCAAAATCCCGCGAACTTCGCCAGCGCGGCGGGGTCCCCGTTGAAGACGTCGTGATCGAAGCCGGGGCCGTCGTTGTATTGCACGAACGGCACGTTCGGATTGGGGCTCGGCCCCCAGGCCGCTTCCCAGATTGGCGCTTGCGGGACCAGGCTCTGGGCCTCGGCCATCTTGCTGCCCTGCACGTAGATGACGGGCCAGATGCCGGTGACCTGGTGGATGTAGTTGGCCGCCTGCTGCAAGGTGCTCGGCGAATTGAGGGCCGAGGCCTCCCAATCGAGGGCCAGGCGCGTTCCGGCGGGCAGCGGGCCATGCACGCCCACCACGTCCAGAAAGTGCTGCGCTTCGGCCGCGCCGTCGCCCGGCGTCAGGAAAAGGTAGGCCATGCGCAGCTTCATCTGGCCGCTCTGGATCTTCTGGCCGAGCTCGTTCCAACGGGCCTGGAAGGTGGGGTCGGTGAAGGTGGTGCCCTCGCTCGCCTTGATGGCCGTCCACTGATCGCCGGCGATCGATTGCTCGAAGCTCCCCTGCGATTGCCAACTGGACGTGTCGGCCCCTTGCAGCTGGCCCGCGCCGGGCGTCCAGGAATTGCCCGAGTTCGGCGCGCCCGGCGCGTTCGCGTTGAGCGCGCCTTGAGTCTGTGGCCCCACGATGCCGTCGACCGAGAGCCCCCGGGAGGCCTGGTAAGCCTGCACCGCGGCCCGCGTCTGCGGTCCGAAGATGCCGTCGATGCCGCCCGGCGAGAAGCCGGCGTTCGCGAGCTGCTGCTGCAGCGTCCGGACCGCCGCGCCGCTCGAGCCCTGCTGAAGCATGCCGCTGCTCGAAGCGGCCGCCGGCGCCCCGTTGAGGGCCCCCTCGGTCTGCGGGCCGACGATGCCGTCGACTTGCAGGCCGCGCGCCTGCTGGAAGCGGCGCACCGCCGCTGCGGTGTTCGGGCCGAAGATGCCGTCGATGCCACCGGGCGAGAATCCATCGTTGGCCAGTTCCTGCTGCAGCGTCCGCACCGCGGAACCGCTCGAGCCCTGCGACAGCATCGGCGCGGAGCCACCGATCGGCTCGGCGGCTGAAGCAGCGCGCCTGGCGCTCGGAGTGTAGCTATCGAGGCCCAGCGTTCCGGCTGGAACCGGCGCACTTCCGCCGGACGACGGTGCGGGCTGCGGCGCGGCGCCGCCTCGAGGGCGCGCGCCCCACAAGGCAAGGCGGCCCAGCAACGGGCTGGTCCATGTGCTCATGGCGAAAACTCCTCACTCAATCCAACTCTCCAAGCCCTCCATCCGCTGTCAGCGAGCTGTCAAGAGTAAGGGGCTGATTAGATTTTGAATAAAGTTAGGTTATGTGGCGCGCTTGCGCGATCAGGCGCCTGCGTACCGCCCCCAATCCGCTAAGCGAGCAGCTGAGGGCTTCGTCGACCGAGATGATGCTTGAACGTCACGAACACGGCGGCTCCGAAATCAGGTAAACTAGGATTCTGCCCGACGATCGTGATTCCGAATCACGCCTTCTCAGCTTGACGGCCAACGACTCCATGACAGACCAACCCACGCATCCAGAGCGCGAGGAGCCGTTCAACAGCCTCGACAACGACCTCATGCGAGCGATCCTGGATTTTTCGCCCGAAGTCGTGTTCGTGCGCGGCCTCGACGGGAAGCTCCTGTACGCGAATCCCTCCTTTCACCGCCTGTTCGGCGTCGCGTCGCCGGGCATGATTGGCCGCACCCTCGACGAGTTCATTCCGTCGGAGCAAGCGGCCGCGCTGATGGCTTCGGATCAAGAGGCGATCGCCCAGGCCCGCCCCATCCGTGTCGAGAGCGACATCGTCACGGCCGATGGCCCGCGCACCTTCGAGGCCACGAAGTACCCGCTCGTCGGCCCTGATGGCGCCGTCAGGGGCGTGATCGGGATTTCGCGCGACATCACGGAGCGTCGCCGCGCCGAGCGCCTTTTGGACCAGGCCGAGGCGATCGCCGAGCTCGGCAGCTGGGAGTTCGACGCCCGCACGGACACGATCATCTGGTCGCCGCAGCAGTACCGCCTGTTCGAGATGTCCCCGGACGAGCCGCCGCTCGCGATGGAGGCCTTCCTCAAACGCGTCCACCCGGACGACCACGCGCATATCCTGGCGCTGTTCGCGACCGCCGAGGACAACCCCGAACCGATCGTCTTCCACTTCCGCATCATCCGCCGGGACGGCTCCGTGCGACTCATCGAGGCTTTGGCGCAAGCCGAGGTGGACGACAATGGGGCCCTCAAGCGCATCATCGGCACCGACCGCGACATCACCGAGGAGCGGCAGGCCGAGCAGGCGCTGCGCGAGCAGTCCCGGCAGCTCGAAGCGGCGAACCGCCGATTGCAGGAGGCCGACCGCGCCAAGACGGACCTGGTCAACGCGGCCTCGCACGATCTGCGCACGCCGCTCATGACGATCCTGGGCATCAGCGAGCTGCTCGAGGACGAGGTCGACGGCCCTCTGACCGAGCGCCAGCGCGACGACGTGCGCCAGATCGCCCTCACGACCAAGCGCCTCGGGCGATTGGTGGACGACCTGCTCGACTTCGCGCTTGTGCAGGCCGGCCTGCTCGAGCTCAAGTGCAAGCCGGTCGACTTCAAGGCGCTGATCGCCGACGAGGTCGCCCTATTCGCGTTGAAGATTCGCGAGCGCCGCTTCACCGTGAACGTCGCACTGGACGAACCGCTGCCGCCCGTGACCGCCGATGCCCAGCGGGTGGGCCGGGCGCTCATGAACCTGCTCTCCAACGCCTTCAAGTACACGCCCGCCGGCGGCACGATCACGATCGCCGCCCGCTCCGCAGGGGGCGCAATCAAGCTCAGCGTGCAAGACACCGGCGTCGGCATCCCCGCCGAGCACCTCGCGCGCCTGTTCGAGCGCTTCTACCAGGTCAGCGGCGACTTCCGCCCTGCGGACGGCGTAGGCCTCGGCCTCTCGATCGTGGCCGCCGTCGCCCAGGCCCACGGCGGCGGGGTCGGCGTCGAGAGCCAGCCAGGCGTGGGCTCGACGTTCTGGTTCACGTTGCCGGCCCGAGCCTGACAATCGGGGTTCAACGTTCCACGGCCACCAACGTCGCCAAGATGCTCCGGATTCCGGCATCGATCTCGTCGAGTGGCATCAGGCAATCCTCATCGGGATCCGAGGAGAGGAGAAGTCCGTACAATTCCCACACGAATGCCGGGATCGACTCTCTGCCCCAAGATTCCCAGTAATTCCAGTAAATTTTCGCTGCACTGTCGAGGGGCGCGAGGCGATCAGCTAGAACTTCCTGAGCGGTGTGAAGCGTCAACAGCATCTGTGCCTCGGGGACCGACATTGGGGGCAGTCCAAGATCGACGATTGCCTGGGCGAACACGCCGGTTGTCTCTCGCCAGGTGCTTTGCTTCCAAGCCAACTCACGGATTGCAGGACTATCCCAACCGGCTTCAAGCCATTCAGTGGCGATCGCATCAACCTGCTCGATCGTAAGCAATCCCAAAATCCACATCGCCTGGATTTCGGCAGGTGACATCGGGTTTTCTCCAGGCGGCCAAATCAAGGCACAAATCCCATCGTGTAGGGCGTCGACTTTTGAAGAACGTCATGCCCTGTGACGAGCTCAAACAAAAGGTAGTTGCCTTCGGCGTGAGCCAAGAACCATCCGTCCTTCGAGTGCATATGGCATTGAGCGCCTGGAATACCTGGAAATGGTACGAGCTTCTCCCCTTGCCGCACCACGAGCGGCCAGCATCGATGAGACATCTCCTCCCTATCCGGAAAGTACTCGGCCTCGTCAGGATTGACTCCAGGCGTCATCCGAACGTAGACCTCGCCGACCCCAGTGACGACGAGAGCCCAGTAGCCTGCGCCAATTTCGGGAGAAGTCTCGTCCAATCGGCGGCTCAATTCGGAATCGACGACTTTTTCGCAGTGAACCGAAAAGACGGTGGTGCGACGCCGCCCCTGGCCGCCGCCGCGAGGCATCGAGATCCGCGAGATGGCCACTGTACCAGGCTCGACGTCCGTCACAATGTCCACGTTTTTGAGCTTCCAGCCCCCTTCTCGCAACTGATACGTATCCAAGCGCACATGCGAATCGCGCCACTGGTCAATCACATAACTCGGCATTCCAGTATCGTCAAAGAGGTAGCCCGAAATTCGCTCTTGCAGAGGAGGGGGTAAGCGCGTGACGATGCCGTTCAGGATGTCGACCTCCCAAGCCAGGCCGACGGTAGAGAAGTAGACGAGCGCCTTATCCTGCGAAGTGTACCAATTGATGTTAGGTCGCCCCTGCGCGCCGTGAAAGTTGGCGACAGTTCGGTGGGTGCCGGATGTCGGCATGTAAAACGTCCACTCCAGGCCATCTGGCAGCACCTCAAAGTAGTACAGCATGGTTACTGCATTTGGCATCGGTATTCCGCATCTTAAGGGCAAGCGAGGGTTACCGTGGTATACCCGAAACTCTCGACGCTGGATCGAAGCCTCTGGACGAGCGTCTCGCGAATTGTCAGCAGACGAATTCGGCATACAAACGGAGCGAAGCCGCACCCTGCTTGACGACTCAATATTACCCGGGTAATATTGAGTCGTCACCCCACAATCGGAGCCTCGTGCCATGTCCCACGTCCCGGAAAACCGCCACGCCGCCATCCAACGCGCCCTGGATGCGACTTTTCCCGGCCTCAAGCCGGAAGTTCTCTCACAACTGACGGGCGGCGGCTCCGGCGCCGGCATCTACCAATTCGAAGCTGCGGGGCAGCGCTGGATTCTGCGCTGCGAAGGCCCCTCGCACGGCCTCAACGATCCCGAGCGGCAGTACGCGTGCCTCGAGACGGCCGCCGAGGCCGGGGTGTCGCCCGCCGCGCTGTTCACGTGCCCGGAGGACGGCGTGGCCATCATGCCCTTCGTCGCGGGGAGGCCTGCCCAGGAGATTGCCTTGAAAGACCGGCTCACGATGATTGGCCGGGCGCTCGCCACGCTGCATGCCTCGCCGTGTTTTCCCGTCCTGCTGCCGTACATTGACCTCCTCGACAAAATACTCGACGCGATGTCGCAGACCGGCGTGTTGCCGGCTGAAGCGCTGGCCGAGCACGAGCGCCTCTACGCGATGATCGCCGCGGCCTACCGCCGGCTCTCTGAAACTTCGGTATCGAGCCACAACGACCTCAATCCCGCCAACATCCTCTACAGCGGCGATCGCGCCTGGTTCATCGACTGGGAGATGGCCTTCGCCGCCGATCGCTATGTGGATCTCGCCGCCGTGGCGAATTACCATTGCCTGGACGAGGAACAAGAGACCCTCCTTCTCGAGACCTACTTCGGCCAATCCCCGAGCAACTACCAGAAGGCGCGTCTGTGGCTCATGCGGGTGCTCAACCGTTACTTCTACGGGGCGCTGCTGCTCCTGGCCGCAAACCAGGCGAGCCCGGATACCAGGCTGACGGCCGCCGAGATGGACACCCCGCCGATTGCCGAGATTCGGCATGAGATGGCCACAATCCTCACCACCGAGGGCCGATTCCGCTTCGGATGCGCGTTCTTGCAAGATGCCCGGCGCGCGCTCGTCACGCCCCGCTACCAGGAGGCCTTGGCGGCCTGTGCGCTCTAAGGCCCCTTCGCCGGAGGAGGCGCCCGTGGTACTCTCTGTTTAGGCCATGACGACGCCCCACCCGGGACGGTGGGTAGCGACCGGGATGGCACGCGATGAACAGAAGGTTGGCCATGGGCGAAGCGAAGGTCTCACGGAAACGTCTCATTCAGGCGATTCAAAATGCACTCGAGCCCCTGCCGTCCGTGTACGCGGGCTGGGAAGGCGGCAGCGCGGCGTTCGACGCTCTCGACCGCTATTCCGACATCGACCTGACCTTCCTGGTGGATCCGCAGGCCTCCGTCGACGCGCTCTTCGAGGCGGTCGCGTGCGAACTGGAGCGGGTGTCGCCGATCGTCGCGTGCTATCACGAGCCGCCGGGCATCTGGGAGGGCATCACCCACCGCTTCTTCCGGCTGGCGGACACGGACGAGTACCTGCTAATCGACCTCGCGATGCTGCGGGCCGACGCGCGCGATCGTTTCCTGGAGGTGGAGCGCCACGGTCACGTGTTGCCGCTGTTCG
>DATNPP010000537.1:0-1738 GCA_036703175.1 Oscillatoriaceae cyanobacterium | reverse complement strand
AAGACCGTCACCCTCTACGGCTGGGTGCAACGCCGCCGCGATCACGGCGGGGTGATCTTCGTCGATCTGCGCGATCGCACGGGCCTGGTGCAGGTGGTTTTCAATCCGCAGACGGCGCCCGAGGCCCACGCGCTGGCCGATCAGCTGCGCAACGAGTACGTGATGGCGATCGAGGGCGTCGTCCACGCGCGCCCCGAGGGCCAGGAGAATCCGAATCTGCCGACCGGCGCGATCGAGGTCTTCGCCCGCGCGCTGACGATCCTCAATCCCTCGAAGCCGACGCCGTTTCCGATCGGCGACGAGGCGGTCGACGAGGTGCTGCGCCTGACGTACCGCTATCTGGACCTGCGCTCGCCGCAGCTGCAGCAAGCGATCATCAAGCGCCATGAGGTCACGCGCGCCGTGCGCGAGTACTTGAGCAACCAGGGCTTCCTCGAGATCGAGACGCCGGTGCTGTGCAAGAGCACGCCCGAAGGCGCCCGCGACTACGTCGTGCCCTCGCGCGTGCACCCCGGCGAGTTCTTCGCGCTGCCGCAGAGCCCGCAGATCTTCAAGCAGATCCTGATGGTGGCCGGCTTCGACCGCTACTTCCAGATCGCCCGTTGCTTCCGCGACGAGGACCTGCGCGCCGATCGCCAGCCCGAGTTCACGCAGATCGACATCGAGACCTCGTTCCTGAGCCAGGAAGAGATCATGAACCTCAACGAGGAGATGATCGCCCAGTTGCTCGAGCGCTTCGCGGGCGCCGAGATCGTGCGGCCCGTGCATCGCCTCACCTACGCCGACGCGATGGACCGCTACGGCTCGGACAAGCCGGACACGCGCTTCGGCATGGAGCTGATCAACGTGTCGGACGCGCTGTCGAGCTCGGGCTTCAAGGTCTTCGCCGAGGCGATCGCCGGCGGCGGCCAGGTGAAGGCGCTGTGCGTGCCCAAGGGCGCCGAGATGAGCCGTGCGCAAATCGACGCGCTGGGCGAGTTCGCCAAGAAGTTCGGCGCCAAGGGCCTGGCCTGGGTCAAGGTCGGCGAGCCGGCCGAGGCGAGCGACAACAGCAAGACGGTCTCGTACGACATCGGCGACACGCCCGTGACGGCGAGCTTCGCCTCGACGGTCATGAAGTTCATCAGCGCGCAGGAAGCGGCGGATATCGGCGCCAAGACCGGCGCCCGCCCCGGCGACCTGCTGCTCTTCGCGGCGGACCGCAAGTCCGTGGTGGCCGAGGTGCTGGGCCGCCTGCGCTTGAAGCTGGGCCACGAGCTCGGCATGATCAACCCCAAGGCCTACAACCTGGTCTGGGTCGTGGATTTCCCGATGTTCGAGTGGAACGAGGACGAGAAGCGCTGGGATTCGCTGCACCACCCCTTCACCTCGCCGCTGGACGAGGACATCGACCTGCTGCAGACGAGCCCCGGCGAGGCGCGTGCCAAGGCGTACGACCTGGTGCTGAACGGCACGGAGCTGGGCGGCGGCTCGGTCCGTATCTTCCAGCGCGACGTGCAGAACAAGGTGTTCCAGCTGCTGGGCCTCACGGACGAGGAGATTCAGGACAAGTTCGGCTTCATGCTCGAGGCCTTCGAGTACGGCGCGCCGCCGCACGGCGGCATCGCTTTCGGCCTCGACCGCACGGTCGCGCTGATCACCGGCGCGGACACCATCCGCGACGTCATCGCGTTCCCGAAGACGGCCTCCGGCGGCGACCCGCTGACCGGCGCGCCCGCGCCGATCACGCCGGAGCAGC
>DATNPP010000535.1:0-2275 GCA_036703175.1 Oscillatoriaceae cyanobacterium | reverse complement strand
TGGCTGCCGTGGGCGCCGTCGAAGTGGTCGGGGGCGCGCTCGCCGCCGTGCTCGTCGTGGTCGTGGGCGTTGCCGTGCTCGGCGTCGTCTTCGTCGTACTCATGGCCATAATCCTCCACCGCTACTCCAACAATGCTTGTGCCCCGTTGCGGCGGCGTTCGTGCGTTGTTTAATCATGGCCAAACAATCACTTAAAAGAGCCCCCGCGATGGGCGGGGGCTGCGCGAACGGTCCTTCGGTCGGCGAAAAAGCCTCAGGCGCGGGTGCCCGAGACGATCGCCGTCGTGCCGCCCATCAGATCCTGGACCTTGACCGGCTCGAAGCCGCGCATGCGCAATTGTCCCGCCAGCTCGTCCTGGGAGAGAAACACTTCGTTCGAGGTCGGCAAGTAGGTGTACGCCTCGCTCTCGCCGGAGAGCACCTTGCCGATCAGCGGCACGATGCGGAACGAGTACAGGTTCACGAAGGGCTTCATGAGGCCCAATCGCACGCGGGCGAGATCCAGCGAGGCGAAGCGGCCGCCCGGCTTGAGCACGCGCGCCACCTCGTCGAGCGCGCGCGGCACGTCGGCCACGTTGCGCAGGCCGAAGCCGACCGTGACGACGTCGAAGCTGGCGTCCGGAAAGGGCAGTTGCAGCATGTCGCCCTGCACCCAGTCGATTTCATGCGGCCCGCGCTTGCGCGCCGCCTCGAGCATCCCGGGCGAGAAATCGAGGGCGGTGACGTGCCCTTCGGGGCCGACCTTGCGCAGCAGCCCACGGGCGATGTCGCCGGTGCCCGTCGCCAGATCGAGGCAGCGATCGCCCTTTTGCGGCCGCACGTGGCGCAAGATGTCCATCTTCCAGCGGCGGTGATGGCCGAACGTCATGGCGTCGTTCACGAGATCGTAGCGCTCCGCGATGCGATCGAACATCGAGCGGACGTAGTCCGGCTTTTCCTCGCGCGTGGGAAGTTGAAAGGTCATGATCAGAGCGCCACGCGGCCCATCAGGGCCGTGACCATCGCTTCGAGCTCGTCGCGCGCCGGGCTTGCCGGGAACTCCAGCAGCCAGCGCCGGGCGCGATCGCCCTCGGCCTGAATGAGCGCGGCCGTCTCGGCCAGGTTTTGCGGATGCAGCACGATCGCGCGCACCTCCTCCGAGACGTGCTCGGGAAAGGGCGTGAGCAACGCGCGCAGCCGCGCGCCGTGGGCCTCGGAATGCAACGCCACCAGGACCGGCAGCGTGATCGAGCCGGCGAGCAAATCCTGGCCGACCGGCTTTTGCAATTCTTCTTCGCTGCTCATCCAGTCGAGCCAGTCGTCCACGAGCTGGAACTGGCGCCCCAGGTGGAAGCCGAAGCGGCGCGCCACGGCGGCCATGCGCGCATCCGCGCCTGAAAGCCGTGCGGCCCCTTCGCTCGCGAGCTCGAACGGCGCGGCCGTCTTCTTCGCGACGCGCTCCAGGTAGCTCTCGAAGCCCAGGTTCACGTCGCGCAATTGCTCGTCTTGCATCAGCTCGCCCTCGCACAGCGCGGCGATCACCTCGGCCAGGCGCTGCGTCAGCGTCAGATTGTGCAAGCCCGCCACCAGCAAGCTCGCCTGCGAGAGCAGATAATCGCCCGCCAGCACGGCCACCTTGGCGTCGAAGGTCACGTGCACGGCGCTCACGCCGCGGCGCGTCTCGGCCTCGTCGAGAATGTCGTCGTGGATCAAGCTGCCGACGTGCAGCAATTCGATCGCCTCGCCCAGCTGAACGTGCCGATCATCCGTCACCCCTTGAGGATGCAGCGCCGCGCCCACCAGCTGCACGCAGCGCGGGCGGATGCCCTTGCCGGACGCCGCGAGCAAATGCCGCGAGGCCGCCGTCAGCCGGGCGTTGGCGGTGTTGATGCGCTCGGCGACGGCCGAACGGAAGGTCGGTGGGACAGTAGCAATCATCTTGCACCGGCTTTCTCGGGGTTGGCGGGCAATAGCCGGCGAACGTCGTTCACCAGGGCGGCCATGGCGGCGAAGTCGAGCGCCTGGGTCGCATCCGAGCAAGCTTTCTCGGGCTGCGGATGGCACTCGACGATCACGCCCTGGGCCCCGGCGGCGATCGCCGCGCGGGCCAGAGGGGCGACGTAAGGGCTGGAACCGGCCGCGTGGCTGGGATCCACGAGAATGGGGTAGGGCGTCATGGCCTGAACGAACGGCACCGAGCCCAGATCGAGCGTGAAACGCTTCAGCGGGCTCGCCGTGCGCACGCCGCGCTCGCAGAACATGACGAACGGCGCGCCGGCCTCGAGCAGGTACTCAC
>DATNPP010000531.1:0-9516 GCA_036703175.1 Oscillatoriaceae cyanobacterium | reverse complement strand
AGTCCTCCTCGCGCGTCAGCGGCGTGTGCAAGCCCATGCGGCCGACTTTGAAGAACTGCCAGTACGACTCATGCGCCCACTCGGTCTGCGCCTGCTCGCCGCGCAGGCGCTCGAGCGTCAGGCGGTGATCCGCGAGGGCCTGCAATCGCCGCACGTGGGCGTGCAGCGTCTCCGGATGAAAGCCACCGGCGGCCAGACGCTTGTAGCCGAGGCGCTCCAGCGCGTCGCTCAGCCGATAGGCGAAGCCCGGGCGCACGAGCGCGATGCGATAGGCCTGGTCCACCAGATCGAGGTGACTGCGCAGCAAATTCGCGTCGTGCGCGGGTTCGGGAACCTGGAAGCCGAAGGCCGTGCGCACGCGGTACATGCGGGTCTGGCCGTTGAGGCGCACGCGCACCTGCTCCTCGTAGGTCGGGTGAATCACGAGCAGCCCGCGGCGCATGGCGCCGTGAATCGGGTGCGTGGGCAGCACGAGGCGCCCGTCGTGACGGGCGATGGGCAGCTGCGCCAGCACGCTCGGACGGCTGAAGCGCCCGTGCGACGGGAGCATCTGGCAAGCAGGCGAGACGGCGATCGCCGGTTGGGTGGCTTGGGGGGCTCGCGTCATCAGCATGGGCATCAGCGCCTCCTGGTATAGGCTTTGGCCCAGTATAGCACCGTCGGATGCGCCTTCCGCGAAAGTGCTTCGCGCGCTACGCCTTCGCGAGCTCCGCCTCGATCGCGGCGACGAGTCCCGGCGCCTCGGGCGTGACGCTCGGCGCGTAGCGCGCGACCGGATTGCCGTGGCGATCGAGCAGGAACTTCTCGAAGTTCCAGGAGACGTCTTCCGCGCTGCCGCCGGTGATCGCCTTGGCGACGTGCGCGGCGAGCTTCTTGGCGAAGCTGTCGTCGCCCAGCGTGTCCGCCTTGGGAACGGCGTGAATCAGCGCCTGGTAGAGCGGGTGGATGCCCTCGCCCTTGACGACGATCTTCTCGAACATCGGGAACTGCACGCCGTAGGTCAGCGAGCAGAACTGCTGAATCTCGGCGTTCTCGCCGGGCTCCTGGCCCATGAACTGATTGGCGGGAAAGCCGAGCACGGCGAAGCCGCGATCGCGGTAGGTCTCGTAGAGCTTCTCCAGGCCCGCGTACTGGGGCGTGAGGCCGCACTTGGAAGCCACGTTCACGACGAGCAACACCTGCCCGTCGAAATCGGCCAGCGTGGTCGGCGTGCCGTCGATGCGGCGCAGCGGGATGTCGGTCAGCGAGACGTTTTGCGTGGTCACGGCGGGCCCTTTCTCGAAGTCGTCGGAAGCGCCCGTCAAGATAACAGCAAACGAGCCTTCGCGCAATCCGAAGGCCAAGACCCCCTTGCGGCTTGATGAGCGCTAGGCCGACTGGCGATCGCCCGCCATGGCCTGGGCCATCGTGGCCATGGCGCGTTGAATGCGGGCGATCGCGTAATTGGCGGGCACGCGATGGGCCAGCGAGCGGGACAGGCGCTCGTACAGGGCAAGGGCCTGATCCAGATGGCGCTGCTCCTCGAGCAGAGCCGCGGCGGCAGACAGGGCTTCCCAGTGGTGGCGGTCGATCGTGTAGGCATTGCGGTAGGCGTTGAGCGCCTCTTCCGTGTTGCCGATCGCCCGGTGAGCCTTGGCGAGCTCGGTGTAGGCGTTGGCGTCCAGCGCGCGCAGATCGGCGAGATGATTGAAGACGGCGATCGCCTGCCGGTAGTGGCCTTGCTTCATCGCAAGCGAGGCCTCGAGCTGCAACGCGGGCGCATAGTCGGGCGCCACGTGGCGCAAATAGTGCAACTGGGCCTGAGCGCGCAGCGCGTCTTCGAGCTCGACGCTCGTGAGCGCCAGGTAGTAGCGCGCCACGGGCGCGGCGCGATCGAGGAAGATCGCTCGATCGAGCATGCGGCGGGCCTCGGCATGGCGCCTGGCCTCGTAGTGCAGCACGCCGAGGCGGATGTAGGCGTCCGTGTGGCTGTCGTTGAGGGCGATCGCCTTTCCGAAGGCGGCGGCGGCGCTCTCGCGATCGCCGCGCAGAAGGTGCACTTCGCCCAGCGCGTATTGCAAATTGGCGCTGCGGCGGGTCAGATGCTGCTTCTTGACCAGCCACTCGAGCGCGTCTTCCGGCGCATCGAGGGCCATCAGGGTCCGCACGAGGGCCTCGAAGGCCTCCGCATGCGACGGATGCTGCGCCAGGGCCTGCTCGAGCAGCGGGCGCGCCTCGGCGTAACGCGACGCCTGGTAAGCGGCCAGCCCCTCGACGAGCGGATCGACCTTGGGCTTGGGAGGCTCGAGCATGCTCACGATCAAGGCGGAAGCCGGGCCTTCGGCCGGAGGCAGTTGCCCCAGGTCTTCGCCCGCTTGAATCCAGGCTTGTTTGAACAACGCCAGCATCGCCAATCTCCCGCAAGGGGTTATCGCCGCCGAGCGCGGGCCGCTTGCAGGGTGAGCGGTTAAGTTCCCGCTAAAGTTCGGGGCGGTGCTTTTGACCCGCCGGCGCTCGGTTGCTATGCTGACAACCAAAGTAACCCGATAGACGTCCCCCTCCCCCTGGCGAGGGGGAGGGACGCCGAAGCCCTGTTCAGGGGCTGAGGCTGGGTGGGGGAGTCTCCCGGCGGACCACAAGGAGACGCCCTCTCCCCGTTGGCTCCCCTGGACGGGTCGCCAACATCCCTCTCCCTCACCAGGGAGAGGGGGAGCGCGGAGGAGATGGTCATGAACCACGTCGAGCGATTGCAGATCGAGACCGAGCGCGCGCTGCGCGGCGGAGAGCCGAAGTACCATGCGCGTCTGGCGGAGCAGGGCAAGCTCTTCGTGCGCGATCGCCTCGCGCGCCTCTTCGACGGCGGCGTCGAGATCGAAGACGGCCTGCTCGCCGAGTGCCTGAACGGCGAACTGCCGGCGGACGCCGAGGTCACGGGCATCGGGCTGATTCACGGCCGTCCGGTGGCGTTCATGGCGGCGGATTCGACCGTGAAAGCCGGCAGTTGGGGCGCGAAGTCCGTCGAGAAGCTGCTGCGATTGCAGGAGAAGGCCCTCGCTCTCAAGCTGCCGATCATCTACATGGTCGATTCCGCCGGCGCGCGCATCACGGACCAGTTGAACGTCTTCCCGGGCCGCCGGCACGGCGGCAAGGTCTTCCACAACCAGGTGCGCATGAGCGGCGTCGTGCCGCAAATTACGATCCTCTTCGGCCCCTCGCCGGCCGGCGCGGCCTACGTGCCGGCCTTTTCGGACATCGTCGTGATGGTCGACGGCAACGCGAGCGCCTACCTGGGCAGCCCGCGCATGGCCGAGATGGCGATCGGCGAAAAGGTCACGCTCGAGGAGATGGGCGGCGCGCGCATGCACTGCACCGTCTCGGGATTGGGCGATTTTCTCGCCAAGGACGAGGACGCGGCGATCGCCCTCGTGCGCGACTACCTGCGCTACATGCCGCAGAACTGGGAGAGCAAGCCCGCACCGCTCGCGCCTAAGGCCCCCGCGTCGGACAAGCCCTTGTCCGAGATCGTGCCCGAGCAGCCGCAAAAGCCGTTCGACATGGTCGCGCTGATTCAAAGCCTGGTCGACGCGGACAGCTGGCTCGAAGTCAAGAAGCTCTTCGCACCCGAGCTCGTCACCGGCTTCGCGGCGATCGAAGGCCAGGTAGTCGGCATCGTGGCGAACCAGCCGAAGATCAAGGGCGGCACGCTCTTCGCGGACTCGTCGGACAAGGGCGCCAAGTTCTGCGCGCTCTGCAACGCCTTCAACGTCCCGCTGCTCTTTCTGGCCGACGTGCCCGGCTTCATGATCGGCTCGCAGGTCGAGCGCACGGGCATCATCCGCCACGGCGCGAAGTTCATCGCGGCCGTCTCACAGGCGACGGTGCCCAAGATCTCGGTCGTCGTGCGCAAGTGCTACGGCGCGGGCCTTTACGCGATGGCCGGCCCGGCTTTCGGCACGGACGCGACGCTGGCCTTGCCGACCGCGCAGATCGCCGTGATGGGCCCCGAGGCGGCCGTGAACGCCGTCTTTGCCAATCAGATCGCCGCGCTGCCCGAGGAGCAGCGCGCCGCCTTCGTCGCCGAGAAGCGCGCCGAGTACGCCGCTGACATCGACATCTTCCGGCTCGCCTCCGAGCTGGTGGTGGACGCCGTGGTGCCCTTCGAGCGCTTGCGCGCCGAGTTGTCGAAGCGCTTCAGGCTCTACGCGAGCAAGGACGAGGTCTTCTCGATTCGGCGCAATCCGGTCTATCCCGTCTAACCGACCGTCACGGTGGCCGAGACCACCGGGTGATCCGTGGTCTTCTTGACGAACGCGCCGCGATCCTTGACGTAGTTGCTGAACTGAACGCCGGACGAGCCGAGGATCCAGTCGATACCCTGCCCCTTGCGCAGCTTGCCGTTGGAAAGCGCGCTGGACGAATGCATGTTGGTGCCGGCGTGGTCGAGGTTCTCCATGCCTTGCTTGTCGTTGAAGTCGCCGGTGAAGATCACGGGCAGCCCCGAGGCCTTCAGCTGATTCATCACCGAGGCCTCGATCGGCATGTCGGCGGCGCGCCACTTGCCCTGATTCGGGTGCTGCTTGGTGTCGGCCGGATTGTGGGTGTTGACGAAGTAAACTTCCTGCCCGGTCTGCTTGTCGCGCAGCAGCACGATCGGCACGTGGCGGATGTTGCCGTTGAAGTAGTGCACGGGGAAGGTCTGCGCCTTCACCAGATCCCACTTGTCCTTGCGCCAGGCGATCGAGTTCTCCGAGTCGTGGATCTTCTTGTTGAGGCCCGGATAGAGCGCGTACTCGTTGCCCGCTTGCTTGACGAACTCCTGCGCCTGCGGCTTCTCGAACTCCTGGAAGCCCACCACGTCGAGGTTCTTCGACTTGATCAATTGCACGGCGCGATCCATCCGCGTGATGCCCGAGCCCATCCAGGGCTCGTTGCCGCCGGGCTGCGTGTGCGCGTACCCCAGCACGTTGAAAGAGGCGACGTTGAACTGGGTCTTCCCGCCGGCCGTGACGGGCGGCTTGCTCGGGGGCGGCGCGACCGGGCCCGTCGGCGTGGTCGTCGGGGTGGTCGGAGTCGTCGTCGCGGTCGCGCCCTTCAGCCAGGCCATGAACTGCTGGGCGGCGCTGCGGACGTCGGTCAGGATCTGGCTGGCGCTCTCGCCCATCGTCGTCTGCGGCGCATACGGCGACGTCGGCACGTACGGCGAGGTCGGCGCGGCCGGCTGGTAGTTCGTCATGTAAGGCGTCAGGTTCACCGTCCACGCCGCCGTGTCCGGTGAAGCAGGCGCCTCGTAGGCGGGCGCCGACGGCGCGGGGCTGCCGTAGGTGGTCGGCTGCGGATACGGGCTCGCGCCCGACAAGAACGCCGGAACCGAAATCGACATGTTCAACCCTCCAACTCCAAGTCGGATCATCGTCTCGGCGCGGCCAAAGTTTCTTATCTGTCGGTTAAACCGGGCATAAACTTTGCCTAACCCTGTTTACAGGTTCTTGACAAGGCCCCGTCTATATTCTAAATTTAGAATAATTCTACAACCGCTGATGACCGTTTGAAACCCTGACGCGAAACCGTCCAGACGCCGGGTAAAATACAGCCAGCCACCTTGGAAGGAGGAAACCCTTGCGTATTGCCGTTCCCAAGGAAACACTCCCAGGTGAGCGCCGGGTGGCGCTCGTGCCCGAGTCCGTCAAGCGGTTGGTGAAGAAGGGCTTCGCGATCAGCGTCGAGACGAACGCCGGCCAGGCGGCCGGTTTCACGGACGACGCGTACCGCGAGGCCGGTGCCGAGATCGTCGCGGATGCGACGGGGCTGCTCGGCGGCGCCGACGTGGTCTTCAAGGTCAACGCGCCGGAGCCGTTGCAGCTGGCCGCGATGCCCGAAGGCAGCACGCTCGTGGCTTTCCTCAAACCGCTCACCGAACACGAGCAGGTGCGCCGCCTCGCCGCGCGCAAGCTCACCACCTTCGCGGTCGAGCTCGTGCCGCGCACGACGCTCGCGCAGAGCATGGACGCGCTCAGCTCGATGGCGACCGTCTCGGGCTACAAGGCCGTGCTGCTCGCGGCCGACGCGCTGCCCAAGTTCTTTCCGATGCTGACCACCGCCGCCGGCACCGTCGCGCCCGCCAAGGTGCTGATTCTGGGCGCCGGCGTGGCGGGATTGCAGGCGATCGCCACCGCGCGCCGATTGGGCGCGCAGGTCGAGGCCTTCGATCAGCGCCCCGCGACCAAGGAGCAAGTGGAGAGCCTCGGCGCCAAGTTCGTCGAGGTGCCCTCGGAAGAATCCGCCGAGACCGCGGGCGGCTACGCCAAGGAGCTCTCGGAGGACTACAAGCGCCGCCAGTCCGAGCTGATTCGCCAGCGTATCGGGCGCGCGGACGTGGTGATCACGACGGCGCTGATTCCCGGCAAGCGCGCGCCGCTGCTGATCCCGGAGGACTTCGTGTCCGCGATGGCGCCGGGCTCGGTGATCGTGGATCTGGCCGCCGAAGCGGGCGGCAACTGCGCGCTCACGAAGCCGGGCGAGACGGCCGTCGTCGGGCCGGGCGTGACCGTCATCGGGCTGACCAATCTGCCCGCCTTGATGCCCAACCACGCGTCGCAACTCTACTCGCGCAACCTCGAGAAGCTGCTGCTGCACCTCGCGACGCCCGAGGGCTTCACGCTCGATCGCGAGGAAGCCATCACCAAGGGCTGTTTGCTGACGCACGGCGGCGAGGTGGTGCACGAGACCGTCAAACCCTTGTTGGAGGCCACGCCGCATGCTTGAGACCCAGATTCTGCT
This sequence comes from Oscillatoriaceae cyanobacterium, assembly GCA_036703175.1. Classification (GTDB taxonomy): domain Bacteria; phylum Cyanobacteriota; class Sericytochromatia; order S15B-MN24; family JAQBPE01; genus DATNPP01. Next base: position 2,760 of record DATNPP010000531.1, on the reverse strand, counting down.
CCTGTTCGTCTTCGTGCTCGCGGTCTTTCTTGGCCTCGAGCTGATCGGCAAGGTGCCGGCCACGCTGCACACGCCGCTCATGAGCGGCACCAACGCGATCCACGGCATCGTCATCGTCGGCACGCTGCTGGTCGCCGGCGCGGCCAAGCCCGAGCTGGGCCCCGTGCTCGGCTTTCTCGCCGTGGTATTGGGCACGCTGAACGTGGTCGGCGGCTTCGTCGTCACCGATCGCATGCTCGAGATGTTCAAGCCCAAGAAGGGAGGCCGCTAAATGCTCGGCCTGACGTTCGGCGAGGTCATCAACCTCTGCTACCTCGTGACGGCGATTTTGTTCATCGTCGGCCTCAAGCGCTTGAGCCACCCGACCACGGCGCGCCAGGGCAACGCGATCGCCGGCGTCGGCATGCTGATCGCGGTCGTCGCGACGCTGCTCGACCGGCACATCGTGAGCTACTGGGTCATCGCGGCCGGCATGGTCGTGGGCGGCGTGATCGGCTACGTGGCCGCCAAGCGCGTCCAGATGACCGCCATGCCCCAGATGGTGGCGCTCTTCAACGGCACGGGCGGCGGCGCCGCGGCGCTGGTGGCGGCCTCCGAGTTCCTCGGCGGCACGCACGGCGGGGCCACGATGCCGCCGGCGATGGCCTTCACGTCGCTTTTCACGCTGCTGATCGGGTCGATCAGCTTCGCGGGCAGCGCGATCGCCTTCGCCAAGCTGCAGGAGCTCATGAGCGGCAAGCCCGTGACCTATCCGGGGCAGAACTTCGTCAACGGCTTGCTCGGGCTCGGGGCGATCGCGCTGTTGGGTCTGCTCACGGCGACGCACCAGCCGCTTGCGGTGATGCTGGGCTTCGCGGCGATCGCGCTGCTGCTCGGCGTGGCCGTGGTGCTGCCGATCGGCGGCGCGGACATGCCCGTCATCATCGCGGTGCTCAACTCGCTCACGGGCATGGCCGCGGCCAGCTCGGGCTTCTTGCTGCAAAACAACGCGTTGATCGTCGCGGGCGCCCTGGTGGGCGCGTCCGGCACGCTGCTCACGGTGCTCATGTGCAAGGCCATGCACCGCTCGCTCGCCAATGTGCTCTTCGGCGCCTTCGGATCGGCGAGCACCAGCGCGGCGGCGGATGCGAGCGCGGTCAAGGGCGCCATCAAGGACATCACGGCGGAGGACGCCTTGATGATCCTCGAAAATGCCCAGAGCGTCATCATTGTGCCGGGCTACGGCCTGGCCGTCGCCCGCGCGCAGCACGCCGTGCGCGAGCTGGCGGATCTGCTCGCGGAGAACGGCGCGGAGGTCAAGTACGCCATCCACCCGGTCGCAGGTCGCATGCCCGGCCACATGAACGTGCTGCTGGCCGAGGCCGACGTGCCCTACGACCAGCTCTTCGACCTCGAGGAAATCAACGACGAGTTCGCCAAGACGGACGTCGTGATGGTGCTGGGCGCCAACGACGTCGTGAACCCGGCAGCCAAGAACAACCCCGCGAGCCCGATCTACGGCATGCCCGTGCTGAACGTGGATCAGGCGAAGAACGTGATCGTCGTGAAGCGCTCGATGAACGCCGGTTTCGCCGGCATCGAAAACGAGCTCTTCTACCAGGACAACACGATGATGCTCTTCGGCGACGCCAAAAAGGTGCTCGAAGGCCTCGTCCGCGAACTCAAGGGTACCCCGGCGGGAGCGCATTGAATTAAATCGCCGCTCCTCATCACAAGCGCCAGTGCCCTTTCCCGGGCAGCTGGCGCTCGTCTCTTGCGTCGCGATCCGAAATCAGGCAAACTGCTCCGTCCAAGGAGCCACCATGTCGAGCCCGTATCCCCAGGGACGCCTCCATCGCAGTCGCAGCTTCGAGATTCCCGGCCTGAGCGGGCGTTATCCGCTCACGGTCTATCTCCCGCCGGATTACGACCACAGCCGGAAGCAGTACCCGATCGCCTACATGTTCGACGGCCAGAACCTCTTCGGCGACGAGGGCTCCTTCGTGGGCGGCTGGCATCTGCACGAGGCGTTGGATAAACATGCCGCGAAAGGCCATACCGTGCCGATCGTGATCGGCATCCATCACGGGGGCCCCACGCGCGTCGAGGAGCTCACGCCGTGGCGCATGGGGCGCAACGCGGCCAAGGGCGACACCTTTCTGAACTGGGTCACCGGGCCGCTCGCCAAAATGGCCGAGGAAGACCTGCGCATTCTCAAAGGCCCCGAACACACCATGGTCGGCGGCGCGAGCCTGGGCGGGCTGATGGCGCTCTACGCGCACTTCAGGCACCCAGAGGCCTTCGGGCGTGTGCTTTCGATGTCGCCGTCGCTGTGGATCCACAACGGCCAGATCTTCCGCTTCGTCCACGCGCAGCCCACGCCCTGGACGCGACGTTTATATCTCGACGCGGGCGAGCGCGAGCGTGGCACGTTCCAACAGGCCCAGGAGATGGCGCGATTGCTCGGGCGCAAGGGCTATGCCGAGGCCGACTTGATGTGGCGCCCAGACGCCAAGGGCAGCCACAACGAGCGCAACTGGCGTCGTCGGCTGCCCAAGGCGATTCGGTTTCTGTACGACTGAGGCTTAGACCTTCACGCCGGCCACGGCGCCGTTGGTGACCATACCCGTCAGCGACAGCTTGAAGCCCTCCGCCGACAACCGCTCGTACTGGCCCCAGGGGTTGATGTAATCCACCACCGTCTGCGAGACCGGCTGGCCGTCCTTGCCCTTCACGGGCTTGCCCTTGGCGTCGACCAGCGGCTCGTCGTGCACGCTCGTC
>DATNPP010000528.1:0-3517 GCA_036703175.1 Oscillatoriaceae cyanobacterium | reverse complement strand
GAGACCGTCGAGGCGATCGACGCGGGCGATCCGGACATGCTGATCGAGGAGCTGGGCGATCTGCTGCTGCAGGTGATGCTGCACGCCCAGATCGGCCAGGACGCGGAGGAGTTCGACCTGATCGACGTCGCGAACGGCATCTCGGACAAGCTCGTCTTCCGCCATCCACACGTCTTCGGCACCGAAAAGGTCGAGACTTCCGAGCAGGTGCTCGCCAACTGGGATTCGCTCAAGGCGGCCGAAAAGGCCGAAAAGGGCCTCGAGGCGCCGAAATCGCGCCTGGGCCAGGTGCCGCCGATGGCCGCGCTGGCCTACGCCGAGAAGGTGGTGGGCCGCGCCGCGAAGGCCGGGTTCGACTGGCCGGACCTCGCGGGCTCGCGCGCCAAGGTCGCGGAGGAGTTTGCCGAGCTGAACGAGGCGATCGCCGACGGCGATCCGGACGCGATCTTCCACGAGCTGGGCGATCTGCTCTACGCGCTCACGAACCTGGCGCGCAAACTTCAACAGGATCCCGAAGACGCCCTTCGTCAGGCCGTGCGCCGCTTCATCGGCCGCTTCGAGCGCATGGAGGAATTGGTCGAGAATCGCGGCCAGAACTGGGACGCGCTCACGCTCGAGGAGCGAAAAGGGCTCTGGGCCGAAGCGAAACGGCTCGAAACCGTTTCTTAGCGGGCATTCCCAACTTCCGCCGGCAGCTTGACCCGGCCGATTCCGCGCGACGACAATCGCGACAAAGGAGGATCGGCCATGAACAAGGGTGAATTTTTGCACCTGCTGCAAGGGGAGCTCGCGCTCGCGAATCGGGACGAGGCCGAAAAAGTGGCAATTTGCGTGCTCGGCACGTTGGCGAACCGCCTCACGACCGAGGAGGCCGAGAACGTCGAGGCGCAACTGCCCGAGGGCATCAAGGCGATGTGGCGCGGAAACCTCGGCAACGTGCTGCGGCACCGCCTCGAAGGCGCCCAGAAGTTCAGCCGCGAGGACTTCGTCGCGCACGTGGTCGACGACCTGAAGGTCCCGCAGGACCGGGCCATCGCCCTCATCGAAGGGGTCTTCACCGTGCTGAAACACCAGATCACGCCGGGGCTCGCGGACCATCTGCAATCCCAGCTGCCGAAGGGCCTGCGGGTAATGTGGCTCGAGTCCAAGCCGGTCGAGGAGGTCGGCCCGCCGCGCCGAATCTGAGCCCGGCAAGAACGGTCGCGGGGCTTGTGGTATTCTGGTGGGGCTTTCCCCGACTGGACCCGTCATGCCCCGTACCGTCGAAACGTCCATCCGCGTGCGCTACGCCGAGACCGATGCGCAAGGCGTCGTCTACCACTCGAACTACCTGATCTACTTCGAGGTCGCGCGTGGCGCCTTTTTGCACGCCCATGACGTCGCGTACGCGGATCTCGAGGCGGCGGGGACCTTCGCCGTCGTGGTCGAGGCCCGCGCGCGTTACGCCGCGCCCGCGCGCTACGACGACGTGCTGACCGTCAGCGCCACGCTCAGCGAGGTGCGCAACCGCAGCTTCACCTTCCACTACGCGGTGCGGCGCGGCGAAACGCTCGTCGCCGAGGGCCAGACGGCGCACGTCTGCGTGGATCGCGCCGGCAAGCCCGTGCGGCTGCCGCCGGAACTGGCGACGCTCGGCACGGACTGAATGCGCCGCGCCCGCGTTCTGCTCGCTTTGCCGGATCGCGCGCTACGCGCGACCGTGCGGCAATTGCTCGAGGCCCTGTTGCCGCTCGAGCTCACGGAGGCGTCCAACGGCCCCGACGCCTACCAGGCGGCCATCACGACGCTGCCGGATCTGGTCGTGGCCGCGGTCGAGCTGACGGGCTACGACGGGCTGCAGCTCTGCCACCGTTTGCGCGGCGTCGCACAGTTTCAGGAGACGCCGCTGGTGGTGCTCGGGCCGCGCGGGGACAAGGATCGCAAATATCAGGCCTTCTACGTCGGCGCGACGGAGTACGTCGAGGTGCCCTTCGACGCCGTCGAGCTCGGCTGGCGGCTGCGCGTGCAGCTGCGCCCCTTGCTGCGCGAGCGCGACGACCGATCCGAGATCGTTTGCGGCCCGCTGCGGCTCGAGCCCGCCACGCGCACCGTGCGCCTCGCCGAGAAGACCGTGGTGCTCACGCCCTCCGAGTTCGCGCTGCTGCGCCATCTGGCCGCCCGAGCGGGCCAGCCGGTGTCGGCCGAGCAGCTGCTCACGGACGCGCTGGGCAATCCGCCGCAGTTGGGCAATCCGCAACTGATCCACACGCACGTGCGCAATCTGCGCCGCAAGCTGGAGGCGGACCCCAGCCATCCGACGCTGCTGCAACGCCATCCCGCGGGCTATCTGCTCGCGCTGCCCGGCACTTAGCCTTCTCGGTCGAAAGCCTCGACGTGATAGAAGCGATTGCGCGGATAGCTTTCGCCCTTGTCCTCGATGCGCGTGATGCGCCACTTGGTGGTGGGCTCGCTCGTGATGCCCGTGTGTTCGCTCGAAAGCAGATCGCCGGGCTGGGCCTCGACGCCGCCTTCCATGTCCTGCACCAGTCCGTCCGGAAACACCACGAAATCGCGCCGGTTCAACAAAATGCTCATCGCCGCACCTCCCTGGCCGCATGGTAGCGAAGGGATCGACACGCGCCAACAACAAAGCGCCGGTCCCTGAAAGAGCCCAAAGAAACACCGGCGGGGCCAAGGCCCCGCCGGTGGGAAGCTTTACCATCCTTACAGGAGGGAAAGTTTCCAAGTTTCGTCCCGCGCCCCAGCTAGGAGCTGCAGAACACTTTCATTCTGGATCTTGAGGAGTCCCAATGCAACAACGGGGCGGCGGTCTCGAAAAGATTTTGGCATAATTGGAATCGGAGGTGCCATGGCCAGCTTCAACTTCACCGTCGATCGCCTCTACCGGGCGACGGCCCCGCTGACGTTTACGGCGGATCTGTTCGGCGAGTCCGTGCCGATCGCGCCGGGCGACCAGCTCGTGTATCGCGGATTGGTCGAAATCGACGGCGTGAACCACTACGTCTTCGAGACGGATCGGCGGCTCAGCACCCGCGAGCGCACCACACTCGACGCGCTCGAAGAGAACACCGAGGAAGGAATTCAAATCCGCTGATGCCGAAGCCCGAACATCACATCTTCGTCTGCCAGAACGAGCGCGCGGCGGACAATCCGCGCGGCTGCTGCAAGGCGCGAGGCTCCGAAGAGGTGCTCGCCGCATTCAAGTCCGAGATTCGCGAGCGCGGCATTCGCGGCCGCATCGAGTTCGACGGCTCGACCTGCATGGACACATGCGCCTGGGGGCCGACGGTCGTCGTGTACCCGGACAACGTGTGGTACGGCCGCGTCACGCCTGCCGACGTGCCCGAGATCGTCGAGGCGATCGCGCACGGCTGCGTCGTGGAGCGTTTGCGGGTGCCGGACGAGGCGATTCGCAAGAGCTAAGCATTCGCGCAATCCTAAGCGAATTTTGAAATAACATTAACCCGCCCTTTACCGAATGCGCCGGCGATCGCGTCGATAGACACTTCAGCCCTGT
>DATNPP010000520.1:0-3071 GCA_036703175.1 Oscillatoriaceae cyanobacterium | reverse complement strand
GAGTGCCTCGGTCAAAAGCGCCTCGACGCTCACCACCTGGCCGGGACGTTCGGCCAGAAAGCGCAGGATGGCGAACTCGGAGCCCGTCAAGCGGATTTCCTGGCCATCGAACAAGGCGGTGTAGCGCTTCGTGTCGAGCGTCAGACGACCGTCTTTGACCAGGCCGGCCGCGGCGTCGACGGCCGTCGAACGCCTCAATAGCGCCTTGATGCGGAACTGCAGCTCGGTCGCGTCGAACGGCTTGACCAGATAATCGTCCGCACCCTGCAGAAAGCCGCTGTACTTGTCCTGGCTCTCGCCGCGCGCGGTCAACAGCAGCACCGGCGTCGCTTCGAGCGCGGGATCCTCACGCACGCTGCGGCAGAGCGTGAGGCCGTCCATGTCCGGCATGCTCACGTCCGAGATGATCAACGCCGGCACCTCGGCGCGCGCCTTGGCGAGCGCCTCGCGCCCGTTGAAGGCCGATACGAACTCGAGATCGCCAATCACGCTGACGATCGCCGAGACGAGCGTGTGAATGGCGGGCTCATCGTCCACGAGCAAGATTTTTCTCACGTTCCGTGCAACCTCTGGCGTATTCTAGACGCGTGGGGCGATCGGCGTCAAGCGAGACAGCGCTCGAAAAACGCACGCACGCGGAGTTCGTAGTCGTTGCCGGCGACCGCGAACGCGTCGGTGTGGCCGGCGCCCTCGACCCAGTAGAGCGTCTTCGGCTCTGCCGCCGCCTGGTAAAGGCGCTCGGCCTGCGCCGGCGGACACGTCTTGTCGGCGGTGCCCTGAACGATGAGCACCGGCCGGGGCGCCAGGCGCGCAATCGCCGCCTCGGGCTCCAACGCTTCCAGCGATCGGCCCGTGCGCCGGCTGGCCTCGAGCACGACGGCCCGTGCCAGCAAGGCGGACAGGGGATAGCCGCGATCGCGGGCCCGCTTGGAAATGATGGCGCGCAACCGCGCGTAGGTGCCGTCGACCACGACCCCGCGCACGCGCGCATCGTCCGCGGCCTCGCGTAGCAGCGCCGCCCCTCCCATGGAGACGCCCAGCGCGCCGAGTCGCGCATTTCCTCTCGCGACGAGCCAATCGAGGGCCGCACGCACGTCCGCGACCTCGAGCACGCCCATACCGGAACACGACGGCTGCGAATCGCCCTGATTGCGAAAATCCAGAAGCAGGCAGTTGTAGTCGCGCAAAAAACGGGCGTGAGGCAGCATCTGGGAACGGGCCGCGGTGTGGCCGTGCAGCAACAGCACGGCGCGGTCAGTCGCTTGCTCTGCCGGCACGTACCAGGCGGCGAGGCGCAAGCCGTCCGGCGTGCGCAATTCGACCTCCTCGAACGGCAATCCGTACGCGTCGGGAGATTCCCGTGTTTGGCGGCTCCTCGGATGGCAAAGCTCGCCGGCGCCTCGACCGGCGCCGATCGCCAGGTAGATGCCCACCCCCGCGAGGGCGAGCGCCGGCGCAAGGGCCCAACGCAAAGCGGTACTCATGAACGCCTTATACCCTGCTTGCCATCCCTTGTGGGGCGTTGCGGCCTGGTATAAAATGGCGCCATGCCCTCGAAGAAGCGCCCATGGCTGCTCGCCCTCAAGACCCTCGGCGTCACGGCCTCGATCGCGAGCCTGCTCGTGATCTATTTGCCCGACCTGCCGGTGTTCGGCCGCTTCTTCTATCCGTTTCGCTACCGCACGCTCATCGAGCAGCAAGCCCGCCACTACGGGCTGGATCCGCTCTTCGTCGCCGCGGTGATTCGCCAGGAGAGCGGCTTTCGCGCCAGTGCGCGCTCGCACGTCGGCGCGCGCGGGCTGATGCAGCTGATGCCCCAGACGGCCGCCTGGGCCAGCCAGAAGGCCGGCCTCAAGAACTTCAGCGTCGCCAGGCTCGACGACCCCGCCACCAACATCGCGCTGGGCTGCTGGTATCTGCACTACCTCTTCGGTCAGTTCCACGATCCGGCGCTGGTGCTCGCCGCCTACAACGGCGGCGAGGGCAACCTCGCCTATTGGGGCTCGCTGCAGGGCGAGCACCTGGCCCATGCTTTTCCCGAGACGCAGACCTACGTGGAAAGCGGGCTGCGCACCTACTCGCGCTACCAGACGCTCTACGGCGGCGAGGTCGCGCGCGTGCTGCCGCATCGCCTCAAGCTGGAGCACTGACGTGGCGAGGCCCGAGAAGCTTGCGGGGGCGCTCTCGCGTGCGCTCAAGGGCCTGGATGTCGAGGCACGCATGCGCGAGGCGACCGCAATGGCGCTCTGGAGCGAGATCGTGGGCGAGGTCACGGCGGCGAAGAGCCACCCGCTGCACGTGAACCGCGGCACGATGGTCGTGGCGGTCGCGTCGTCGGCCTGGGCCAATCAGTTGAATCTGCTCAAGCCGAAGCTGCTCTCGGCGATCGAGGCGCGGCTCGGCCCGGGCGTGATTCGCGATCTGCGCTGGCGCACCGGCCCCCATGAAACGGAGGCCCCGACACCGGAATTCGTGCGTCCGCCGCGTCCGGTGAGCCCGCTACGCCTGAGCGCGCCGCAGATCGCCGCGATCGCCGCGCAGGCGGCGGAAATCGCCGACGGCCCGCTCGCCTCGCGGCTGGAGCGCGTGCTGCGCGCGCGCGCCGAGCGGCAAGAGCGACTGCGCCAGTCCGGATGGGTGCCATGTCGCGCCTGCGGCGTGCTGTGCGACACCGATCCGCGTGCCGACGGCCTTTGCCCGCCATGCCGCTTCGGCGGCGCGCCGGGGTGAGCGACGTTACACTTCCCCTCGGGTGGATCTGCTAGGATGGAATTCGCCTGACCGCCCGGCCGCCGGCCGCTGTCAAAAAACGCGCCAGGCCGGGTATAGGACTACTGAAAAGGCCGAGGAACCAAGGTTTCGAGCGCCTGCGCTTCAGGAGACCCCGATGTCGAAAATCATTCTCTCCGGCGACCTCGGCCGTTTTCGGCCCGAGATGCTGATGCGGATCCTGGAGTCGATCCGCGCGGACGCGATCGTGACCTTCGAGAGCGCGACCACGGGTCAGGTCACCGTGCTGCAGGGCAAGATCGACGGCGCCGCGCTGCCGCCCGCCCAGGGCATGGATGCGC
>DATNPP010000519.1:0-9443 GCA_036703175.1 Oscillatoriaceae cyanobacterium | reverse complement strand
AGGAACTGCCGTTGGGCTTGACCTTTGACGACGTGCTCGTCGTGCCCGGCTTCGCCGACTTCATGCCGGACGAGGCGGACCTCTCCGCGCGCATCTCGCGCCGCGTGCGCTTGAACGTGCCGATCGTGAGCGCCGCGATGGACACCGTCACGGAGTCCGCGATGGCGATCGCCATGGCCGAGGCCGGCGGCATGGGCTTCATTCACCGCAATTTGACCGTCGAGCGGCAGATCGAGGAAATACGCGCGGTCAAGGCGCAGCCGGTCGACAAGGACCGCTTTCCGCTCGCCTGTACCGACGCGCAAGGCCGCTTGATGGTCGGCGCCGCGATCGGCCCCGGCGGTGCGGTGGCGCGTGCCGAGGCGCTGGTGGCGGCGGGCGCGAACGTGCTCGCGATCGACACGGCGCACGGCCACTCCAAGAACGTGATCGAGGCGGTCGAGGCCGTGAAGGCGGCGTTGCCCGAGATTGACATCGTGGCCGGCAACATCGCGACGGCCCAGGCGGCCGAGGCGTTGATCGCGGCCGGCGCGGACGGCCTCAAAGCCGGCGTGGGCCCGGGCTCGATTTGCACCACGCGCGTCGTCGCGGGCGCCGGCGTGCCGCAGATTACGGCCATCCGCTGGGTCGCCGAGGCGGCGCGCAAGCACGACGTGCCCGTCTGCGCGGACGGCGGCATTCAGTACTCGGGCGACATCGTGAAGGCGATCGCGGCCGGCGCCGAGACGGTGATGCTCGGCTCGCTGCTCGCGCGCACGAAGGAAAGCCCGGGCCAGGAGATTCTGCTCGGCGGCCGATTGTACAAGGAGTACCGCGGCATGGGCTCGATCGGCGCGCTCGCGAACGAGACGAACGACCGCTACGCCAAGGCCGCTTCGGCCGGCCCCGTCGTGCCCGAGGGCATCGAGGGCCGGATTCCGCTCACGGGCACCGCGGCCGAGCTGCTGGTGCAGCTTATCGGCGGTCTGCGCAAGGGCATGGGCTACGCCGGCTTGCCCACCATCCAGGCGCTCAGCACCCAGGCGCAGCTCGTGCGCATCACCGGCGCCGGCATCCGCGAGAGCCACCCGCACGACATCACGATCACCAAGGAAGCCCCGAACTACACGCGGGTAGGCTAGCCCAACGCGACGCCCCCTCCCCTCGGTGGGGGGAGGTCAGGTGGGGGCCAGGGACACGGACTGGGTGGGGGAGACTCCCGGCGGACCGCAAAGAGACTCCCCCACCCAGCCTCAGCCCCTGAACAGGGCTTCGGCGTCCCTCCCCCTCGCCAGGGGGAGGGGACGCCAATTCCTCTGCAATTGGTGCGCTGTACGGATTTGCGGTTATCAGTGCCGCTCCCGGCAGACGCTGCGCCGCAATGAACCAGCCGCGGCTTGACCTCGCTTCTTATAATTCCTTAACATAAGGGCATCCTCAGCGAGGAGGGTGTGCATGTATCCGGACATTCCCTGGAACCCATGGCCCCAAGGACCGTCGCCCCCGCCGCTTCCTGAGCCCAAGACCTGGGCCGATCCGATGGACGCGGTGCACGACTATGCCTTGCGGCTCAACCAGGTGATCGCTCGGGCGCGCGAGGATGCGCCGAAGGCCGCGCTGGATCAGCTCGAACAGGTCCAGGTTCCCGCCAACGGGGGCCTGGAGGCGATCGCCATGCTCGATCGCAAGCGCCTCGAGCTGTTGGAGCATCTCAAGCAGGTCCGCCAGGAAGTCTGCCTGCTACCCGAGATCAGCCTGGATGCCTGGCTCGACTTCTTCTTCACCTCGGCGGACATGGCGGCGAGCCCCTCGGTGCACGTCGACTGGCTCGATCCGCCGGAGGGCTTCGCGATCGCCGAACAGGTGCCCGTCGAAGAAGGCGCCCGCTTTCGCGCGCGCGTGCGTCAAAGCGGCGCCGAGCGCGTGCAGCTGCGCGAGCTGAACCATCACTCGCCGTCCTACCGCGGCCAGGCCGCGCTCGACGCGCAGACGCAGTGCCTCACGCTCTGCGGGCATCCGTTCTACTTCGAGCAGGCCAAGCGCGCCCTCGATCGCCTCTCGGCGCGCGCGCCACTGGCATGCACCTTCAGCTACGATCGCACGCGCGACGTGCAAGAAGGCATGCTGCTTTCCGTCCGGCTCACCCTGCGCAACCTCTCGACGGACTACCTCGTGCTCGACGCGCTGAGCACGGATCACGCCTGCGACGCGGTGGAGACCTTCTCGCGGCCCTCGCTCGGCCAGCTCAGCTACGAGCAGGGGCTCGATTGCTTCACCTACCAGGCCATGGCCCAGGGCGTCACCACGACGGTGTTTCACACGGCGTGCCTGCGTCCCGGCGAGGAGCGCATGGTGGCCATCAATCTGAAGATGCTCTCCGAGGGCGACAGCTGGCGCGAGTTCCATCTGCGTTACCGGCGCTTCGACGAGGCGACCTTCGGGCAAGTCGCCTTCGTGGCGACGCCCGGCCCGACGGACCAGTTTCCGCCGAGCGTCGTCTACGCCCGATTGTGCGAGCTGCCCGAGGCGGACAAGGCGGATCTCGCGACCGTGCTGCTGCATCCGCCAGAGGCCGGCGAGCCCGAGACGATCTGCTGGGCCATGCCCTTCCACATCGGGCGGCGCGCGTTTCCGCTGTCGCAGGCCCGCAAGCGCCTCAGCGAGCCGGCCGAGCCGGTGCACTTCTCGCGCTGGCAGCAGGCCTGGGTGATGCGCACGGCGGACGGCTGCGCGCTGGTCACGCAAAGCCGCGTCACGCGCTACCCGCGCGTGGACGCCGAGTGCTTCGTGCTGATCGACGAGGCCGAGCAGCGGGTGCCCGTGCGCTTCGCCGACGAGCTGGTGCCGACCTATATGGCCTTGCCGCTGGGCATCTCGGACTGGGAGAGCCATCGCATGGGGTTGTCCGTCAGTTTGCCGAAGCTCAAGCTCACGGCGTTCTTTCAGGAGGTCGAGCGATTGGGCTGCGCGATCGCCGTCGTGCAGAACATGCTGGGCCGGCAATCGTTGCAGGTTTCCCCCTGATGCCCCATGGCTTCGGGTCGAGTTAAGAAAGACTTGAGTCAAGTTTAGCCAGTGCTTAAGAAAATTCCGCGTCCTTCGCGCGATAACTCCGTTGTGGGCCTGGGCCCCTAGGAGAGCTTGGAGGACAGCATGAGCATTTCCCCGATTCGCCCGATGAGCGCGTACCCCACCTACCGCGCCCCTGCGCCGGCTCCGGCTTCGGTCGCCACCGCGCAATCGACCGCGGGCCCCACCGGCGGCAGCTTCGGTGCGACGGCCGGCGGCGGCATGAACCTCCTCCAGATCGGCTCGTGGTTCGGCGGCGCGTTCGGCGCCGTGAAGATCGCCAAGGCCTTCAACTTCAATCCCGCCGGCCTCGGCTTCGCCGCCGTCGTGGGCGTGGGTGCCTTCCTCGGCAACAAGCTCTACCACATGCTGTCGGGCAGCTAAACGCAAGCTTTCGAGCGGGCCTTCGGGCCCGCTTTTTTGTCTCCGGGCGGTTTAACCCAAATCTAGACTGAGTTTAGCCGATCCTTAGGCGAGTTTTTGGCCCCAATCCCCGATAACCCTACCAGGTCTGCCGTTCCCTCCTCGTGAGGCTGGAAAGAGGTTTCAGATGGCGATCGGATCCCTCAGTTACACACCCCCCGTGAGCTACACGCCCGTAGCCACCGCACCCGCCGCTGCGGCTCCCGTGGCCGTGTCGACCGCGAGCGTGCCCACGGCGGCTGCCCCGCAGGGCGGCCTGTTCCACATCTTCGACACGAACAACCAGAGCGTGGGCCGCATCCTCTCGTGGATCGGCGGCGGCTTCGGCGCGTTCAAGATCTCCGAGGCCCTGGGCTTCAATCCGGCCGGCTGGGCCCTCGCGGGCGTGATCGGCGCGGGCGCCTGGGTCGGCGACAAGCTCTTCAACACCCTTTCGGGCCAGGGCGGCGGCCTCAGCACCGCCAACTCGACGAAGTACATCGCGATGGGCGGCGGCGCGTTCGGCGCGTTCAAGCTCGCCAAGGCCTTCAACATGAACCCGGCCGGGTGGGGGCTCGCGGCGGTGCTCGGCATCGGGGCGCTCGTCGGCGACAAGCTCTACCACACGCTCACGGGCAAGTGAGACCCTCGTCCGCTTTGCGGACTTGGAAGTTTCAATAAGAAAATTTTAGGCACTCAAGCCGGCGCCACGCCTTTCTTTCGAGAAGCGCGTGGCGTCCTTGCTTGATTTACGGAAGAAATTCCCGTCGCCAGTTGGGTACAAAGAGCCGAGGCTCTCGCTTCCCTGATTAGCGGGAGGAGCCTGCGCCGCGAAGGCGCGCGGCTCGGATGCTTGCCAACGTGACGCCGCCGTCACGGCCTAGCCAAGGAGGACGATTCTTGAGTACAGCGACGGATTCCAGCCTGGTAAAAACGAATATTCCAGGACGAATGGATCGACTGCCATGGAGCATGTGGCACTGGATGATCGTCGTCGGACTGGGGACGGTCTGGATTCTGGACGGTCTGCAAGTCAACATCGTCGGCGCGATCGCCGGGGCGTTGACGGACCCCAAGAGCGGCCTGGCGCTGACCACCGTGCAGGTGGGTTGGGCGGCCACTTATTACATCATCGGGGCCTGTATCGGCGCGCTGATCTTCGGGCGCGCCACCGACGTCTTCGGACGTAAGAAGCTTTTCCTGGTGACGCTCGGCGTCTACCTGGTCGGCACGGTGCTCACGGCCGTCTGCATGAACCCGACCTGGTACTTCATCTGCCGCATCATCACGGGCGCGGGCATCGGCGGCGAGTACGCGGCCATCAACTCCGCCATCGACGAGCTGATTCCGGCGCGCCTCCGCGGCACGGTCGATCTCGCCATCAACGGATCGTTCTGGATCGGCACTCTGTTCGCCGCCTTGATCTCCGTTCCGCTGATGAACCCGCACATTTTCCCCATCAACGTCGGCTGGCGCGTGGCCTTCGGCTCGGGCGCGGTGTTCGCCCTCGTGATCCTGCTCGTCCGCAAGAACGTCCCGGAGAGCCCGCGCTGGCTCTTCATGCACCACAAGCTCGATGAGGCCGAGGCGATCGTCTCGAACATCGAGCGAGAGATCGAAAAGCAAACGGGCAAGCCTTTGGAGCCGGTCGACGAGTACATCACGGTGCGCCACGCCGAGTCGATCTCGTTCGCCGACATCATGCGCGCGATGCTGTTCAAGTATCCGAGCCGCACCGTGCTCGGCCTCGCGCTGTTCATCGGCCAGGCGTTCTTGTACAACGCGGTCTTCTTCACCTTCGTGATGGTGCTCGAGAAGTTCTTCAAGGTTCCGGGCGACACCGCCCCGCTGTTCATCATTCCGCTCGCGGTCGGCAACTTCCTGGGGCCGATTCTGCTCGGCCCGGCCTTCGACAGGGTCGGCCGTAAGGTGATGATCTCGCTGAGCTACATCGGCTCGGGCGCGCTGCTGATCGGCACGGGATTGCTTTTCCAGGCGGGCGTGCTGAACGCGACGACGCTCACGATCTGCTGGTGCGCGGTCTTCTTCTTCGCCTCCGCGGGCGCGAGCGCCGCTTACCTCACGGTCTCCGAGATCTTCCCGATGGAAACGCGCGCGATGGCGATCGCCGTCTACTACGCCATCGGCACCCTGGTCGGCGGCGGCGTCGGCCCGGTGCTCTTCGGCGCGCTGATCAGCTCCGGCCAGGTCTCGCAGATCGTGTCCGGCTACTGGCTGGGCGCGGCGCTGATGATCGCGGCGGGCATCGTCGAGATCTTCCTGGGCGTCGAGGCCGCCGGCAAGTCGCTGGAGGACATCGCGCCTCCGCTCAGCGAGCAGCACGAGGATTCCACGGCTCCCGCGGCTGCGGCGTAACACGCGTTACTTCGGAAGCGCCCGGAGCTCGTTCGAGCTTCGGGCGCTCTTTTTTTGCTCGATGGGAGGCTTTGCCTGATCTTAGGCGGATGTTAAGGCTGGCCGGGTCGTTTTGTGACTCGTTTGAGACTGGCCCGAACGAACTCTTTCTTGTGAGCGGTCAAGGCGACCGCGAAGTGTGAAGAAGGAGAACCCCCATGTCGAAGACCCGCATGATCGCCCTGCTTTCCTTGGCCCTCTCGCTGGCCCCCACCCTCGCCGGCTGCGGCGCCCAGGGCCTGCCCACCGCGACGGTGAAGCGCCTTCCGGTCGCCCAGAACATCACCCTCAGCCCGAACATGGGCGCGGTCGCGGTGCGCTTCGCCGGCTTGCCCGCCTACCACACGATGGCGACCACCCAGGACATCGCCACGGTGCGCCTGACGCTCGACAGCCAGCGCATGATCGCCGTCGATCCTCCGGTCGGCGCCGATATGGCCATCTGCCGGACCCTGCCCGCGCCCGTGCCGACGGCGACCCCCTTCGCCTACGCCGCCGCCGCTTCCGCCAGCGGGACCGCCGCGATCGCCTATCCCCTCTGCGGCTACCACCAGGTGATCGTGCTCGGCGCGAAGGACCTGCACCAGGCGACGGTCAACGCCAACTTCTCGAGCGTGCCGCCGGGCGCCGTGTCGCTGCAGGTCGAGGCGCTGGACGCCCAGGGCAACGTCATCGGCTCGGGCAGCTCGTCGAACAAGGTGACGGCCGGCAAGGTGACGCCGATGCAGCTGGACGTGCGCCTGCTGCCCAACCAGCCTCTGACGGGTGGCGTGGCCGCCTCGGTGACCTTCCTCAACAGCCCGATGATCATGTAAATCCACTCGAGCAGCGGCGCCGCGGGTTTTCCGCGGCGCCGCTCGCCGTTAGCGATCGCCGCGCGACGGGTACTTGCCGCATGTGAGCGCTCAACCTTGGGTCCTGAAAAGCAAGCTGGCGCCACCGGTCGCGCCGCCGACCCTGCTGCGCTGCGAATGGCTGCCGGACGGCGAGCTGCCGCCCGCCACGCTGTTGCTCGCGGGGCCCGGCTACGGCAAGACGCTCGGGTTGCTGCTGCTGCTCGAGCGCTTCGCGCCCCATCCGACCGTCTGGGTGACGCTCGACGAGGGTGACGACGAGCCGGCCAGCTTCTTCCATCTGCTGCTCGCCGGCATGCGCGCGCACGTGCCGCAGTTCGGCGACGAGCTCGAGGCCTTGCTCTCGGGCGAACGCGTCGAGCCCCGGCGCCTCTGGCAGGCGTATTTTCAGGCGATCGCCCGTTTCAATCTGCCGGCCTTCGCCCTGGCGCTGGACAACGTGCACCATCTGGCGACCTTGCAGCCGGAGATCTTCAAGGCCTTGCTCTATTGGCTGGACAAGCTGCCGGCCGAGGTGCGCGTGTTGCTCGCGTCGCGGACCCGTTTGCCGGGCACCGGTCGCCTGACGGCCGGCGGAGCGCTGATGGTCTTGCCGCCCGAAAGATTGCGTTTCACTCCCGAAGAGCAAGAGGCCTTTCTCACGGCACGCGCGGCGCCTTCAGAGATGCCTGCGTCGTGGCGCGATCGCGCCGCCGAGCTCGATGGCTGGCCGCTGGGCCTGGATCTCCTCGCGCGCCTGGGGCCGAACCGTGCGCCGGGACTTCACGAGGGCGACTGGAGCCGGGCGCTCGACGACTACGTGGCCGAAGAGCTCGTCGCCACCCAACCGGCACCGCTGCAGACGTTCATGCGCTTCGCCGCTCTGCTGCACGAAATCACGCCGGATGCCTGCCGCGAGGTCTTCGGGCAATCCGACGCGGCCGAAGCGCTCGAAATCCTCGAAGCGGCTCAGATGCTGCAGCGGCTCGAATTGCCGACGCCGACTTACCGTTTCGTCCCCTATCTGCGGCGCTTTCTGGTCGCCGACGGCGAGCGCCGACTGGACGCGAGTCGGCGCGCGGCCTGGCAGCGGGCGGCGGCGGACTTCTACCTGGCGCGCCACGAGTCCGAGCTCGCACTGCCGCATCTGGTGGCCTGCGGCGACTACGAGCGCGCGCTGACGGTCGGCGAGCAGTGCTTCCCCGCGATGCGCTTCAGCGGTCGCCAGATGGTCGTGACGCGCTGGCTGGCCGCCTTTCCCGAAGCCGTCGCGGACACGGTGCCGCAGTTGTCGTTGTGGCGCGGCCAAATCAAGTCGCGCGCGGGCGAGCACGACGAGGCCCTGGTGCTGCTGCTGCGCGCGGGACGGCTCTTCGAGCAACGCGGCGACGCGGCCGGCGGCTTCAAGGTGCTCGTGCAGCGCTGCGGCATCGCCCTGGTGCAAGAAGACATGCGCACCTTCGGCAAGCTGATGCTGCAAGCGCTCGCCCAGCAGCAAGACGGCCTCGACGAGGACCGCGTCGATCTGCAGCTGATTCGCGGCCGCTCGGCCGAGCAGCGTGGGGATCTGGCGCTCATGAGCGAGTGCAATCGCGCCGTGCTCGACGTGCCAATAGGCGACAACCTCGAGATCGCCGCCAGCCACTGCATCGCACGCTTGAACCTGTTCACGCTGGCCTGGCACCATGGGGAGCTGGCGGACGCCCGCGAGCATCTGGAACGGCTGATTGCGATCGCCGCCGCGCACCGCTTTCATCCTTACCGGACCCTGGCATGCTTTCTGCGCGCGCATCTCCAGTTGCTCGCAGGCGACAGCGCGGAGGCCGCGGCTTTTCTGACGGCGCTGCCGCCCGACTGGGAGGCGGCGATGGACTGGCTCGATCGCGCGCTCGCGCACGTGGTGCTCGGTGTCTGGCATTCGAGTGAGGCCCGCTGGGACGAGGCCGAGCGGGCGTTTAGGCGATCGCTGAAAGTCTTCGAGCAGGCAGGCTACCGCGAGGGCATGAAGGTGCCAATGGAGCGTCTGCTGTTGCTCGCGCTGCGACGCGGCAACGCCGAGGCGGTGCCGACGTTGCTCGCCGAAGTGTTGCCGGAGGGCTGGCCGGGCGACGAGGCGCTGACGAGCATCCACGATCTCGCGCTCGCCGTGCCCTTGGCGTGGGCGCTGCAACTGCGTGGCGATGCGCGGTCGGCGGTCGCGCTGCTCGATCGGGTGCTGCCCGCGCTCGAAGAACAGGGGGCCAAGCTGCATTTGGCGCGTGCGCACCTCGTCCTTGCGGCGACATTGGCGCAAACGGGCGATGCGGAGCGTCTGGCCGAGTTGCGCCCGCTCGCGGAGGCGGCCGCGAGGGCTTATCCCTTCTTGCTGCTGGAGGACCCCGGGCTTCGAGTGGCGCAAGCGGCGCCGCGCGCGCCTCGCGTCGAGGCCGGACCCAGGTTGCACCTGCGCTGCTTCGGGCCTCTGGAAGTTCGCCTGGACGACCAGCTCATCGCGCACTGGCCGCGCCGCAAGTCCAAGCTGATTCTCGCGGCGCTCGCGCTGTATCCACGCGGCCTGTCGCCGACCGAGTTGTTGGAGCTTCTGGGGCCCGGGGCGGGCGAGAGCGCTTCGAGCCTCAAACAGAGCGTCTCGACGCTGCGCAAGACGCTCGAACCCGCGCTCGGCACGCGCGAGGCCTCGCGCTTCATCGCCTTTTCGGACGATCGATACACGCTGCGCTGGGATGCGGTCGGCGAGGTCGACCT
>DATNPP010000503.1:0-23301 GCA_036703175.1 Oscillatoriaceae cyanobacterium | reverse complement strand
CGCATCGACATGGTCTGCTTGCCTATCGACGCGCCGTTCGAGGAAGCGCTGCGCATGGCGCTCGAGCACGGGCACTCGCGCATTCCGGTCTATCAGGACTCTTCCGACAACATCATCGGCGTGCTGTACGTCAAAGACCTGCTCGCGATTCTGCTGAGCGACGCGCGCCCGCACGGCATTCCGGCGACCTGCATTCGCAACGCCTATCACGTGCCGGAGAGCAAGAAGGTCGACGAGCTGCTGCGCGACATGCGCACGGAGAAGGTGCACCTCGCGATCGTGCTGGACGAGTTCGGCGGCACCGCCGGCTTGATCACCATCGAGGACATTCTCGAGGAGATCGTCGGCGAGATTCGCGACGAGTACGACGTCGAGGAAGACATGGAGATCGCCATGCAGCCGGACGGCTCGCTGCTGGCGGACGGCCGCGCGAGCATCCACGACGTGTCCGAGCACCTCGACGTGAAATTGCCGACCGAGGATTTCGGCACCATCGGCGGCTTCGTCGTCGGCCTGCTCGGCCACGCGCCCGCGGCCGGCGAACAGGCGAACTACGACGGCATTCGAATCACCGTCGAGGCGGTGGATCAGCGACGCGTCGTGCGCGTGCGGATCTGGCGACGTGACACCGCGCCGTTGCCTCTGCTCGAGACCCCCGAATTCGAACCCCATCGACCCTAGGAAAAGAAGGATTTAGTGGCTACCAAGTACGTTTTCATCACGGGCGGCGTCGTCTCGTCCATCGGCAAGGGCATCGTGGCCGCTTCGCTGGGCCGACTGCTCGCGGTGCGCGGCCTCTCCGTCAGCATTCAGAAGCTCGACCCGTACCTGAACATCGATCCGGGCACCATGAGCCCCTACCAGCACGGCGAGGTGTTCGTCACGGAGGACGGTGGCGAGACGGATCTGGACCTGGGCCACTACGAGCGCTTCACGGACACCAATCTGTCCAAGGAGAACTCGATGTCGGCGGGCCGCATCTACTGGAGCGTGCTCAATAAAGAGCGCCGTGGCGATTACCTGTCCGGCACCGTGCAGGTGATTCCGCACGTCACCAACGAGATCAAGGATGCCATTCATCAGGCGGCGCAGCGCTCGAACGCCGACGTGATGATCGTCGAGGTCGGCGGCACGGTCGGCGACATCGAGGGATTGCCCTTCATGGAGGCGATTCGCCAGTTCAAAAAAGACGCCGGCAAGGACAACGTGCTCTATTGCCACGTGACGCTGGTGCCGTTCATCAAGGCCGCCGGCGAGCACAAGACGAAGCCGACGCAGCACTCGGTTAAGGAGCTGCGCTCGATCGGCATTCAGCCGGACATTCTCGTCTGCCGCACCGAGAAGGGCTTTCCCGAGCCGATGCGCGAGAAGCTTGCGCTCTTCTGCGACGTGGACAAGGAAGCCGTGATCGCGAGCCGCGACGCGCGCTACATCTACGAGGTGCCGGGCAACCTCGAGAAAGAAGGCCTCGCGCATCAGGTGATCACGCGATTGAGCCTCGCCGGCAAGGCCACTGCGCCCTCGCGCGACGGCTGGGACGAGTTTCTCGACAAGTTGCGCAAGCCGACGCGCACGGTGCGCGTGGCGATCGTCGGCAAGTACGTGGCGCTTTCGGACGCCTACCTCTCGGTCATCGAGAGCCTGCGCCTCGCGGGCGCGGCCCAGCGGGCGGACGTCGACATCAAGTGGGTCCACTCGGACGAGGAGGTCGAACAGCAAGGCGCCGAGAACCTGTTGTCGGACGTCGACGCCGTGCTGGTGCCCGGTGGTTTCGGCGGCCGCGGCGTCGAGGGCAAGATTCACGCGATTCAGTTCGCGCGCGAGCAGAATGTCCCGTTTCTGGGCCTGTGCCTCGGCATGCAGTGCGCGGTGATCGAATACGCCCGCCACTGCGCCGGCTTCGATGGCGCCAATTCGTCGGAGATCGATCCTGCCACCTTGTATCCGGTGATCGATCTGCTGCCTGAGCAAAAGAACGTCGAGGACCTCGGCGGCACGATGCGCCTCGGCGCCCAGCCCTGCCGCGTGGTGCCCGGAACGCTGGCGGAGCGTCTGTACGGCGGCGAGCTGATCTCGGAGCGTCACCGCCACCGCTACGAAGTCAACAACGTCTACCGTCCGCGCCTGGAAGCGCAAGGATTGGTGGTGTCGGGTACAAGCCCTGACGGACGCCTCGTCGAGATGGTCGAGTTGAAGGAGCATCCCTACTTCATCGCGTGTCAGTTCCATCCGGAGTTCAAATCGCGCCCCACCCGGCCGCACCCGCTCTTCTCGGGCCTGATCGAGGCCGCTCTGGAGCGCAAGTACGGCAACAAGGCCCAGGAGGTCAGCGTCTGATGCAAGCCCCCAGCTACGAAGAACTGCTCGCGATCGCCGACGACGTCGCGAAGCGCGCGTACGTGCCTTACTCGCACTTCCACGTGGGCGCGGCGCTGCTGACCAAGGACGGCCATGTCTTCGCCGGCTGCAACGTCGAGAACAGCTCCTACGGCCTGTGCAATTGCGCGGAGCGCACCGCGGTATTCAGCGCCGTCGCCGCCGGACACCGCGAGTTCTCGGCGATCGCGATCGTCCAGGGCAACGCGCCGGTCGATTCCGAGGGCGAACCCTGCTGGCCCTGCGGCGCCTGTCGTCAGGTGCTCGTCGAGTTCAATCCGGACATGGACGTGATCTTCCGCGAGGGCGGCGGCTATCGCGTCACGCCCCTGCGCGAGCTCCTGCCGCACTTTTTCGACACCCATCGCCTGAAAGTCCGCTAGCTTTTCCCCCTCCCCCTGGCGAGGGGGAGGGACGCCGAAGCCCTGTTCAGGGGCTGAGGCTGGGAGGGGGAGCCTCCCGGCGGTCCGCTAAGAGACTCCCCCACCCCGTCGGCTCCCCTGGACGGGTCGCCAACATCCCTCCCCCTCGCCAGGGGGAGGGGGAACAAGCGGTTGGTAGCGAACCAGATTATTGCACGCAGCGTGTAGATTTTAGCTGCAAAGACGGGAATCCGATGCCGAACAAACGCTCTGCAAACAAGAAGCCACAAGCCTTCCACTCGGGCTTCGTGGCGATCGTGGGCCGGCCGAACGTCGGCAAATCGACGCTGCTCAATCAGCTGGTCGGCCAGAAGGTCGCGATCACCAGCGAGAAGGCCCAGACGACCCGCCACACGATCCACGGCGTCGTGACGACCGACGAAGCCCAGGTCGTCTTCGTCGACACGCCCGGCATTCACAAGCCGCTGCACCTGCTCGGCGAGCAGATCGTCAAGGCGGCGACGGACACGCTGGGCGACGTGGACCTGCGCGTCCTGGTGGTCGACGCGCAGGAGCCGGCCGGCAAGGGGGACCAGTTCATCGCCGAGTTGCTCAAGCGCTCGCCCAAGCCGACGATTCTGGTTCTCAACAAGGTCGATCGCGTGAAGCAGGTGCCCGAGGAGATCTTCGCGAGCTACAAGGCGCTGTATCCCTTCGACGCGGTGGTGCCCCTGTCCGCCCGCACCGGACGCAACACCAAGGCCCTGGTGGCGCAACTCGCGAAACGCCTACCCGAAGGGCCGCGCTACTACGAGGAGGACGTGCCGACCGACCAGACGCTGCGGCAACTCGCCGGCGAGCTGGTGCGTGAGCAGGTGCTACGGCAAACCAGCGAGGAGATTCCGCATTCGGTGGCCGTTCGTATCGACACCTTCGACGAGTCCGTCCATCCGATCCACATCGCGGCGACGATCTTCGTCGAGCGCGACAGCCAGAAAGGCATTCTCATCGGCGAGAAGGGCGCGATGCTCAAGGCGATCGGCACGGCCGCCCGGCACGCGATCGAGAAGCAAACAGGCGAGCCGGTTTTTCTCGAGCTGTGGGTCAAGGTGCTCAAGAACTGGCGCAAGGAGAAGGCTGCTCTCAAGCGGCTCGGTTACGTGACGGATTAAGCCGTTAGCGCGTTTTGCCGATAGGGTAAGCAGTAAGCGTTTCCTGTTTGATCGGTGGATTCGATGCGCATGCGCCACGTTCTTCTGTCTTCGCTCGTGATCGCGACCCTGCTTGCGATCGCGCCCCTCGCCAACGCCGAGGAGTGGATCGAGCTGCCCGGCAGCGGCGGCGCCCAATCGAACACGCAATCGCCGTCGGACGCCTTCCATCAGGCGACCCAGCTCGTGAATCAGGGCCAGTTCGAGGAGGCCATTCGCGAGTTCAAGACGGCGATCGAGTCCGATCCCGGGAACACCGAGGCCTATTACCGCCTCGCGTTGCTCTACCAGCGCATGCGCCGCTGGGGCGACGCGGCGACGACCGCTGAGAAGGCCTTCCGCCTGGATGGCCGCAATCCTGAGATTCAGGCCCTTTGGGGCCACGCCTTGCTGCGCGAGGGCCGCTATCCCGAGACGATCTGGGTGCTCGAGGGCCTGCTCCGATTGAACTCGGGCGCGTCGATGCACGAGGTCTACTACGACCTCGCCGAGGCCTGCTACGCGATGAAGTGGTACCAGCGCTCGGTGGACTACGCGCTACGCCATTTGCAAGAAGGCGAGACGCCCGAGGGCCACGCCCTGCTCGCGCGCTCGTATCTCGCGATGGGCTACAAGGACAAGGCCATGGGCGAGCTGCAAAAGGCCGTGAGCCTCTACGAGAGCGTCGACGATCAGCTGCGATGAGAGGCCGCATGCGCCCTTGGCGAACCCTCCTGTGCGCCGCTTTGCTCGGCGCGGCGATCGCGTTGCCCGCGCGCGCCGACGTGCCGCATCCGGAAGCAGCGCTTTCCAAGGCGCTCGCGAGCGGCGACTGGAATCGAGTCGCCGCATGCTTTCACGAGCGCTCGGGCCCCCTCTACGATTACGTGGCGGGCCACTTTCGGCAGGGGCCGTTGACGATCGGCTACGCGCCGCTTTACCAATCCGCTCAGCTGGCGGGCGGGCTCGTGAGCGTGAAACTCGCCGACCAGACGGCCGGTTTTCCCGTCGAGTGGCAGTGCTGGGCGGGGAGCTGGCAGGTCGGCGAGCCGTTGCCGGTGGATGATCAAGGATCGCGCGTGACCCGGCACGATCTGGCGGTCGATCTGACCCGGCCGGACGGCGTGCTCCGTGCGAGCGACGCGCTGACGCTGACGCCGACCGGCCCCGATCGGCGCGTCTTTTTGCGTCTCGCTCCCTGCTTGAAGGTGAGCGCGGTGACCCGTGGGAACCAGGTGCTGCCGTTCGCGCAGCAGGGCGACATGCTGTACCTGCAGCGCCCGGATGCCGCGGTCCCCATCACGGTGACGGTCGCGTACAGCGGCACCCTGCCGCAAAACGATTGGGACTTCATTCGCCCGGACGGCACCGTGCTGCGTTCGGAGTTCGATTGGTACCCGCATACGCTTGGTGGCACTTTCGCGATCTATGCGCTCAGGGCGAAAGTGCCGCCGGGGATCACGGCCGTGGGGACCGGCGCCTCCGACGGCATCGACCGCTTTTCGGACGCCTGGGTCGACGAATGGACGACCAGCCAGCCAGTCGACGGCGAGACCCTGTATGCCGGCAACTACGACCATCTCGCGGTGCCGGTGGACGGCTGCACGCTGGAGACCTATTTGCCTGAGGCGCGCCAGGCGATCGCCCCCGATTTGCTCGCCGAGGCTTCGCGCATTTTGGGCTTCTACGACGCCCAGTTCGGCCGGTACCCCTATCGCAAGCTGGCGCTCGTCGAGACGGGGTTTCTGGGCGGTTACGGCGCGACGTCGGCGATTGGCTTGCCCCATACCGCTTTGAACACCCCGCAGTGTGTCGATGATCTGCTGGCGCATGAAATCGCGCACAACTGGACCGGTCGGCTGCGTTACGACGGGAAGCCGGGCGAGCAAGGCTTGATGACCGAAGGCGTCGCGAGCTACCTGGACATGCTCTATCACGCGGACCGCGACGGTCAGGAGGCTTTCCGCGACGCCCTCTCGCAGGCGCGCAAGCGCTACTATAAGCTGATTCACGATGGCCACGACGTGCCGATCGCCCAGGCTGATCCGGGGGATCAGGCCACCTGGCAGACGCTGACCTATGACAAGGGCGCTCTGGTGCTACACATGTTGCGGGACGCGATCGGCCCGAACGCCTTTGCCTCGGCGTTGCGCAAGCTCTATGCGCATGACGGCACGGTGGTGAGCCTGGATGACTTCCGGATCGCCTTCGAGAAGGCCTCCGGCCAGCATCTCGGCTGGTTCTTCGACGAGTGGCTCGGCCGTGCCGGCGTGCCGGAGTTCCGCTGCACGGGCCTACATGTTCAGCCACTCAAGGGCGGGCACTACTTGGTGACCGGACACCTCCAGCAATCGGACGATCCGTACGTCATCGACGTGCCGCTGGTGGCGGTGACGGCGCACGGGGGCACGCTGTATCGTGTGCCGGTTCGGACGTCGGACACGCCGTTCAACCTGCTCGTCGACGAGCGCCCGCTGGCATTGATGCTCGATCCGCTCGGGGATACCTTGATCGCGCCCCAGCCCCTGGTAAAGCTCAAATAGCGACGGCATTTCGCTTGAAACTAGTGCGTCGGCTTGAAGAGGCTGCCGGCGATCTTGGCGGTCAAGCGACGCGGCGAAAAACGCGGCAGCGTCGCCGAGAGGCTGTTCAGGACACCGGGCACCGACACCGTCTCGCCACGGCGGTACGAGGCGAGCGCGGCGGACACCACGGACTCGGCGGTCATCATGGGGGCTTTCGAGATGATGTCCGTCTTGAATTCGGCCTTGTCGACGAACTCGGTCTCGGTCGGGCCGGGGCACAGGCAGACGACCTTCACGCCATGCGGAGCCGCTTCTTCGGCGATCGCCTCGGAGAACGAAAGGACATAGGCCTTCGTCGCGGCATAGACCGCCATGAAGGGGATCGGCTGGAACGCCGCCGTGCTGGCCACGTTGATCACGCCGCCACGCTTGCGGGCCAGCATGCCGGGCAAAAAGCGGTGCGTCATGGCCGTCAGCGCCGTCATATTGAGGTCGATCATCCGCTGCTCGGGCTCCCAGGGGGCTTCCACGAAGGGACCATGGTGGCCGATTCCGGCGTTGTTCACCAGCAGATCGACTTCCAGCCCCTGCGCCGAAACGCTCTCGGCGAGCTTCTCGATCGCCTCGGGGCGCGCCAGATCCGCGGGCAACACCGTGACCGTCACGCCATGCTTCTCGCGCAGCTCGGTCGCCAGGGCCTCGAGTCGTTCGACGCGACGGGCCACCAGGATCAATCCGTAGCCTGCCTGCGCGAGCTGCTTCGCGAAAACGGTGCCGATGCCGCTCGAAGCGCCGGTGACGAGGGCGGTTTCTGCCATGGGAACGGTCTCCTTTCGTGACTTCGTCATGAAACCGCACGCGGCCGAATTAAGCAATCGTTTTGTGACGGCGATCTGGGTAACATAAAGGTGAGGGGCGTATAATCGTTCCGACGGAGATTCCCCATGCAACTGTCCGATCCGCTGCGACAACCTCAACGCTTCGTGCCGCAAGCCGATGCCCTGTTGCGCCAGGCCGCCGTGAACCCGGGCGCGCCGGATCCCTTCGCGACGATCGATTCCTCGCTGGAGCACAGCTTCGAGGCGGTGCTCGCGGGCATGCATCCCGAGTCGACACCGGCGGCCACCGCGCCCCAGGCGACGCGCGCCGTCGGGGGGCCCGCGGCGCCCTTCGAGACGCCGGGCGAGCTCGAGCCCCTCGAAGTTTCGTCCTACGATCCGCTCGGGTCCGCTTTCCCGCTATCCAGCGCTCGAGGGCTGGGCGTCGGCGCCGCGATCGCGCACAATCGCTACGAGCCGCTCGTTCAGCAAATGAGCGCGCGCTACGGCGTGCCGGATTGGCTCGTGCGCAGCGTGATGCACACCGAATCCGGCGGCAATCCGCTCGCGACTTCGCCCGTCGGCGCGATGGGCCTGATGCAGCTTATGCCGGGTACCGCCCGCACGCTGGGCGTGCAGAATCCGTACGATCCCGCGGAGAACATCGCAGGCGGCACCAAGTATTTGCGCCAGCTGATCGACACCTTCGGCAACCTCGACGAGGCCGTCGCGGCTTACAACGCCGGCCCCGAGGCCGTGCGCCAATACGGCGGCGTGCCGCCTTACGCCGAAACACAGGCTTACGTCCGGCGCGTGCTCGGCAATCCGGGCCGCTGAGGCCGTCTGCCGCCACTTGGGCGAGCGCGGCCGCGCGTGGTAAGCTGAGCGATCGCGGCGCTGGGCGCCGGCGCTCATAAGGAGATCGTTTTGAATCAGGTGACGGCCCGCTTTCATGCGTTCGGCTTGGGATTGCACCGTTTTCGCTGGGCCGTGCTCGCCGTGTGGCTCGTGCTCGTGGCCTTCGGCGTGTTCGGCGCGCAGCGCGCCCACGACGTGCTCAAGGGCAGCGCCGGAGGCATTCCCGGCAGCGGCTCGGCCCGCGCGGCGGAGCTGCTGCACAGCAAGTTCGTGAACCCGTACCAGTACAACTTCCTGGTCACGATCACGAGCGACAAGCTGACGCTCGACGGCGATCGCTATCCGGTGTTGATTCGCGACCTCGAGCATTCCCTCGATGGCTTGCCGTTCGTGACGCGCACGTTCTCGTACCTCGATCATCCGCTGCCTTACATGCGCGACGCGGCCGGCCATCGCACCTTCTTCCTGGTCGGCCTCAAGGCAAAAGATGGCCTCGCGGCCGAGCTGGACGTGAAGCCGGTGCGTCGGGCGCTCAAGCCCGTGATCGCGCAGTGGCAAGCGCAGGACCCGAGCCTGCAGGTCTACGTGACCGGCGAGACGCCAATCGGCTACGACGGCACGCAGGTGCTGATCAAGGACACCGGAACGGCCGAAAAGCGCATCATTCCGATCGCGATCGTGTTTCTGCTGCTCGCCTTCGGCGGCCTGGCCGCCTCGGGCATTCCGGTGCTCGTGGGCGCGACGGCCTCGGTCATCACGCTCGGGCTGCTGGTGCTCTTCGCGCAGTTCATGAACCTGTCGGCCTTCGCGCAGAACATCTCCAGCATGGTCGGGCTGGGCGTCGGCATCGATTACTCGCTGATCATCGTGAGCCGCTTCCGTGAAGCGCTCGGCCGCGAGCTGCCGGTGCGCGAGGCGATCGCCGAGACGGTCGCCTCGGCCGGCCAGGCCGTGGTGTATTCCGGCTTGACCGTCATGATCGGCTTTCTGGCCTTGTTCTTGCCCAATTTGATCGACACGAACTCGCTGGCGCTGGCCGGCTCGCTCACGGTGCTGGTCTCGGTGCTGCTCGCGTTGACGCTGTTGCCGGCGGTGTTGTCGATTCTGGGCCATCGCATCGATTGGCCCTTCGGATTGTCGCGCTTCATCGGGCGCTTCAGCGTGTCGGATTGGTGGTATCGCTGGGCGCGCTTGGTGATGCGTTATCCGGCGCGCTTTCTGGTGGGCGGCACGCTCGTGCTGATTGCGCTCTCGACGCCGATGCTCGGCGTGAAGTTCGGCCAGTTTTCGACCAAGTTCCTGCCGCAAGGCATGGAATCCGGCGCGGGCTTGGTGCAGCTCGAAAAGATGGATCAGGCGGGGCAGCTCTATCCGATTTCGATCGTGATCGAAACGACCGACCACTCGATGATCTTCGCGCCGCGGAACATGCAGGCGATCGCGGGCGTGGTGCGAGGATTGCGGGCGGATCCGGTGGTCGACAGCGTCCACTCGATCGTGGAGAACGCCTCGTCGCTGATTCTGCTCGACAACCTGTTCTTCCGCGGCGACGTGGCCGCGTTGCGCCGGCGCTTCCCCGAGGCCGCCAGCTTGCTCATCAGCAAGGACGGCACCGGCACGGTGATTCAGGTGGTGCCCAAGACGAGCGCCAGCTACGCGTCGATCAAGGCCTTCACGCGCGCCCTGCAAGACCGGAACTGGTCCCAGGTGCCCGGCATGGCGCACATGGAAGTGGCGCTGGGCGGTGCGGCGCCCTCGAACAACGACTTCGAGGCGGCGATTCTGAACGCGCTGCCCAAGGTGGTGGCGCTGGTCTTCGTGATCACCTTCGTGCTGCTCTACATGTCCTTCCGGTCGGTGCTGCTGCCGATCAAGGCCTTGTTGATGAACACGCTCTCGGTGTCGGCGAGCTTCGGCGCGCTCGTGCTGGTGTTCCAGAACGGCGTCGGCAGCTGGCTCGTCGGCTTCCCGGAGGCGCCGGGCGTGATCCTCGTGGCGGTGCCGATTGTGGTGTTCTGCTGCGTCTTCGGCCTCTCGATGGACTACGAGGTCTTTTTGCTCAGCCGCATCAAGGAAGAGTACGACCGCACGGGCGACAACGAGACGGCCGTCGCGGCGGGCCTCGCGGCGACGGGCGGCATCATCACCAATGCCGCGCTGATCATGTTGCTGGTCTTCGGCGCTTTCATCGCGGCCAACGTCGTGTTGACCAAGATGCTGGGCTTCGGCCTGGCCGTGGCCGTGCTCGTCGACGCGCTCGTGATCCGCGTAATGCTGGTGCCGAGCTTCATGGCGCTGATGGGCAAGTGGAACTGGTGGCCGCACATTCACGCGCGCGAGCGGGCGCCCGAGCCGCGCGAGACCGTCGGCGTCGGGCCGGACTGATCGCCGTCTAGCGTTCCAGGGCGCGGGCGAAGCGCCGTGTGATGAGTTGCGGGCGCGTGATGGCCGAACCGACCACGACGGCCCAGGCGCCCATTTCGAGGGCGCGCGCGGCGTCCTCGGGCGTCCAGATCCGTCCTTCCATGAAGACGGGCACGCGGGCGCTTTCGCACAGGGCCTTCAACAAGCCCCAATCCGGCGCTTCGGGAACGGGGCCGCCCGTGTAGCCGGAAAGCGTCGGCGCCACGACGTCCGCGCCGGCGGCTTCGGCGGCCAGGCCTTCTTCGAGTGTGCTCACGTCCGCCAGCACCGGCTTGCCGAGCGCATGCGCCGTTTCAATCAGCTCGGCCACCGTGGCTGGGCGCGGCCGGTCCGTCGCATCGATCGCGACCATATCCGCGCCGGCGTCGATCACGGCGCGCACGGCGTCGCACGTCGGCGTGATCATGACGCCGGACTCGCCGAGCTTCCAGAGCCCAATCAGCGGCAGATGGACCGTGGCGCGAATCGCGCGAATGTCGGCGGGGCTCTCGCAGCGAATCGCACGCGCGCCGCCCTGGGCGGCCGCACGGGCCATCACGGCCATGTGCGCGTCACCGTGCAAGGGCTCGCCGGCTTGCGCCTGGCAAGAAACGATCAACCCGCCGCGCACCGCGGCGAGCAAGTCGGCTTTTAGCAGGCCGCAGGCTCCTTGCGACAGCGGAGCTGGAAGTCGAGCAGCATGTCGATTTGCTGCTGCGTGGCGAGGTGCAGCTCGACGAAGATCTCGCCGATGCGCGTGTTGCGGAGGTTCTGGACCTCCATTGCCACCTTCAGTTGCTCTTCGGAGATGAGCCCGTGCGCGATCGCCAGCTCGCCGAGGCGCAGCTTGGCGCAGTAGTCGCGTAGCAGGGATTCGAGACCTTCGAGGGTCACGGAGCCGTTGCCGATCAACACCTCGACGAGTGAGAAAAATGGGCTGTCCGTGCAGCGCGCCATCGCCTCACGGACCACCTCACCCGAGACCAGCCCCTGCGACATCAGAAGCTGCATGATCAGACGATCCTTCGGTGCTAAATCGAAGATTTCGAGCATTGGGGCTCCTTATAGGAAACAAGGAGGCGACGGTATTCGTCTTATGCCCACTTGCCTAGAAAATAATCAAGCGAGCGTCTGTGATTTCGATCAGACGCTGCGATTCCGGCTTGACATCGAAAGGACGCCGCGCGGCCGCGTCGCCGCGCGGTAGACATGACGGCGAGCCGTCCGGCGCCCGATTGCCTGATGGCGTCAGGAGGCCGCGAGCGCCGGCTTTTCCAGAATCGGTCGCAGGAATTTCCCGGTATAGGAACCCTTCACGCGCGCCACTTCTTCCGGCGTGCCCGTCGCGACGACGGTGCCGCCGCGATCGCCGCCCTCGGGCCCCAGGTCGATCAAATGGTCGGCCTGCTTGATGATGTCGAGGTTGTGCTCGATCACCAGCACCGTGTTGCCGCCGTCCACCAATCGGTTCAGCACCGTCAGCAGGTGGTCGACGTCGAAGAAGCTCAGACCCGTCGACGGCTCGTCGAGGATGTAGAGCGTCTTGCCCGTGCTGCGGCGCGAGAGTTGTTCGGCGAGCTTGACGCGCTGCGCCTCGCCGCCCGAGAGCGTCGTCGCGGGCTGGCCCAGCTTGATGTAATCCAATCCCACGTCGTGCAGCGTCTGCAGCTTGTTTTTGGCCTTGGGCACCGCCGAGAAGAAGTCCAGCGCCTCCTCGACGGTCATGTCGAGCACCTCGGCGATGCTTCTGCCCTTGAACTTGATCTCGAGGGTCTCGCGGTTGTAGCGATTGCCCTTGCAGACGTCGCACGGCACGTACACGTCGGGCAAAAAGTGCATCTCGATGACGTTCATGCCCTCGCCCTTGCAGGCCTCGCAGCGGCCGCCCTTGACGTTGAACGAGAAGCGCCCCGGCTGATAGCCGCGCGCCTTGGCCTCGGTCGTCATGGCGAAGACCTCGCGCAGGTGATCGAAGAGCCCGATGTACGTGGCCGGATTCGAGCGCGGCGTGCGGCCAATCGGTGCTTGATCGATCACGATGACCTTGTCCACGTGCTCGAGGCCCGTGACGGCCTTGAGGCCCGTCGGCGGCGCGATGTTGCCGCTGAAGTGGTGTTGGAGGTAGCGGTGCAGCACGTCGTTCACGAGCGTGCTCTTGCCCGAGCCGGACACGCCCGTGACGCACACGAACTGGCCAAGCGGAATCGAGACGTCGACGCCCTTGAGGTTGTTCTCGCGCGCGCCGACCACCCGCACGACGTGCCCGTTGCCGGCACGGTGCTTGTCGGGGACCGGAATGCTTCGCGCGCCGGACAGGTATTGCCCGGTGAGCGACTCGGGCTCGCGCAGAATCTCGTTCAGCGTGCCCTGCGCGACCACGCGGCCGCCGTGCACGCCGGCGCGCGGGCCGATGTCCACCAGGTGATCCGCGGCGCGGATCGTGTCCTCGTCGTGCTCGACGACGATCACGGTGTTGCCCAGATCGCGCAGGCGCTGCAGCGTCGCGAGCAGCCGCTCGTTGTCGCGCTGATGCAATCCGATCGACGGCTCGTCAAGAATGTAGAGCACGCCCTGCAAGCCCGAGCCGATCTGCGTCGCGAGCCGAATGCGCTGGGCCTCGCCGCCCGAGAGCGTGTTCGCGGTGCGCGCGAGCGAGAGGTAATCGAGCCCCACGTCGTTCAAAAAGCCCAGTCGCGCGTTGATCTCCTTGAGAATCTGATGCGCGATCAGGCGCTGGCGCTCCGTGAGTTCGAGGCCGGCGAAGAAGCCCGCCGCGTCGCGAATCGAGAGCTCGGTCAGGTCGGCGATCGAGCGATCGGCCAGCTTCACGGCCAGCGCCTCGGGGCGCAAGCGGCGGCCCTTGCAGTCCTCGCAGGGAATCGACGACATATAGGCCTCGAGCTCCTGCTTGAAGCGATCGCTCGACGATTCTTCGTAGCGGCGCTGCAGATTGGGAATCAGCCCCTCGAAGCGCGTGTCGTAGCCGAAGCCGTTCTCGCGGTACCAGCTGGGCTGCTTGACGTGGAACTTGCGATCGCCCGCCCCCCAGAGCAGCACGCGCTTGGTCGCGTCCGGAAGCTTCTCGTAGGGCGTATCCAGGTCGAAGCCGACGCCCTTGCCCACGGTCTCGAGCAGCTCGACGTAGTAGGGGTTGCCGGTGCGCGCCCAGGGAGCCAGCGCGCCCTGGCGCAGGCTCTTCTTCGGATCGGGCACCAGCAAGGCCGGATCGAACTCTTGCTTGGCACCCAGGCCGTGGCAGGTCTGGCAGGCGCCGAAAGGACTGTTGAACGAGAAGAGGCGCGGCGCGACCTCTTCGAGGCTCGTGCCGCAATCCGAGCACGCGAAGTGCTCGCTGAAGAGCAGATCGGCCCCGGCATTCTTGTCCTCGCGCGAGCCCATCAGCTGAATCACGACCAGGCCCTCGGCCTGCTTGAGGGCGGTCGCGACCGAGTCCGCCACGCGGCTGGATTGATCGGGGCGCACGACCAGGCGGTCCACGACGATGGCGATGTCGTGCTTCTTGTTCTTGTCGAGGGTGATTTCCTCGGACAGGTCGCGGACCTCGCCGTTGACGCGCACGCGCACGAAGCCGTCCTTGCGGGCCTGCTCGAGCACGTTGGCGTGGGTGCCCTTTTTGCCACGCACCATCGGCGCGAGCACCTGAAAGCGCGTGCCTTCGGGATAGGCCAGAATCTGATCGACGATTTGCTCGACGGTCTGCGGGTTGATCGGCTTGCCGCACTGGTAGCAGTGGGGCGTGCCGACGCGGGCGAAGAGCAGACGCAAATAGTCGTAAATCTCGGTGACGGTGCCGACCGTCGAGCGCGGATTGTGGCTGGTGGACTTTTGATCGATCGAGATGGCCGGCGACAATCCCTCGATGTAGTCCACGTCCGGCTTGTCGAGCTGGCCGAGGAACTGGCGCGCGTAGGCGGACAGCGACTCGACGTAGCGGCGCTGGCCCTCGGCGAAGATCGTGTCGAAGGCCAGGCTGCTCTTGCCCGAGCCGGATACGCCCGTGAAGACCACGAGCTGCTCGCGCGGGATCTTCAGGTCGATGTTCTTCAAATTGTGCTCGCGCGCGCCCTTGACGTGGAGGAAGTTCTTGTCGTCTGCCATTCTCGCCTCTTGGATCGCCTGGCGCCGCAACCCTCGGCTACCAGAACAATTGTTTGAGATCCCATTCTACCGGATCGTCGCCCGCGTCGACAAGGCGCCGATGGCGAGACCTTCGCGCTCGGCTGCCGATCGCGTGAAGAACGTCAAAAACCGACCTATCAATTCGTCGCCACGGGGTATGATTTGCAAACGCGAAATAGTTATGATGACAGCCGGGCCATCCATACGGGCCAGATGCCTGGTGGGGGGGTGCGCTTTGGAGCGATCGACCATCTATGCCACGTCAGAACCTGCGCCATTTCTTGCAATTCAGCCTCGGCATGCTCGGCCTCAGCGCGTTGCTCAGCATCCTCAGCAACGGCGGCATTCTCTTCGACGCCGTCCAGGGCCGTCTGCGATTGTTGCCCGTGGAATGGCAGATGGCCGAATTCCGCGTCGGCCTCGGCCTTTGCTCGCTGGCGCTCGTGATGCTGACGACCAAGTGGATGCAGCGTGAATACTTTCATCCCTTCGGGCGCTTCGAGTCGCTGCAGGAGAACCTGATGCGTTTGGCGGTCGAGCGGGCCGATCTGGGCATCCTCGTGGTCGAGGCCGGCGGCACGCCTGGCCGGTCGCGCTTGATCTACGCGAATCCTGCCTTCGGCGGCATGCTGCGCTTGAAGTCCGAGGAAATGGTGGGCCTCACGCTCGACGAGGTGCTCGCGATGACGGACGACACGGCCGCCGTGGCTCGCCTCGGCGCACGGACGCGCCAAGGCCATACGGCGCGCGAGCTCGTTCGCATGCGCCGCCGGGACGGCAGCGAGATCTGGGTCGAGGAGGTGGTGGTGCCGCTGCGCCAGGACGACGCCTCCGACGGCTATCGGATCGCGTTGATGCGCGACGTCAGCGCTCAGGTGAAGCGCGAGGAGCAATTGGCCGCCCGTCAACGCGAGGCGAACGATCAGCGCGAAGCGGCCACCCGCCTCAAGAGCTCGTTTCTGTCGATCGTCTCGCACGAGCTCAAGACACCCTTGTCGCTCATCATCGGTTACGCCGAACTGCTCGAGGACAAGTATCCCCATGAGCCCTTGCTCGCAGGCATTCAAGATGGTTCCCGGCGCCTCGCCAGGCACGTCAACAAGCTGCTCGACTACAGCGCCTTGTTGAGTGACAGCCTGCCGCTGTTCAAGAGCCAGACCTGCCTGAACGAAGTCATCGAGAACGTGCGCGAGATCGCCCGGCCCGAGTTCGAGGCGCACCGCGTCGTATTCTGCGTCGAGATCGAGCCCGATCTGCCGTGTGTCGATGCGGACATGCGACGGCTGACGGAGGTGCTGCAGGAGCTTCTCGACAACGCGCGCCAGGCGACGCCGGCCGGGGGGCGCGTGTCCGTCTGGGCGGGGCGCTGTCCGCAGGCCAAGGGGGCCTTGATCGAGGTGCGCGATACCGGCCACGGCATTCCGCCCGAGGCGCTCGAGGCGATCTGGCAGCCGTTCAGCGCGCTCGCCAATCAGGATCCGGATCGCGTCGGCGGCCTCGGATTGGGCCTCGCCGTTTGCCGGCGTTTGATCGAGCTGCACGGCGGGCGCATCGAAGTCGAGAACCTGGATGCAGGCGGAACGTGCTTTCGAATCTACTTGCCGCTGAGCCAGGCCGGCTGGAAATAGGGCGCGAGCGGCGGCAGCGGGGCGCCGTAGACCTGCGCGCGCAGATACAGCGGCGGCCCCAGCACGATGAGCCCGACCAACACCGCGTTGATCGCCGAGACCAGCACGGCGGCGGCGGCGACGTCCTTGGCGATCTTGGCGAGCGGGTGGCGCCGGTGCGTGTAGAGATCCACCGCGTTCTCGATCGCCGTGTTGAGCATCTCCATCGTCACGACCAGGCTCGAGACCACGGCCACGATCGCGAGCGCGAAGAGCGGCACCTGCAGCCACAAGCCGAGGCCCATCGCGGCGAAGCCCGCCACCACGTGCACGCGCATGTTGCGCTGCGTGCGCAGGCAGAAGTAGATGCCCGCGGCCGCGTATCGGAAGCTCGCGAACAGGCTGTGGGCCTTGAAGCGCATGCTAGTCCCCGTAGTCCTGAATCGCCACGCCCAGGCCATCGAGAATCGTGCCCTGGCGCGCCCACATTTGGGCCTTGCGCTCCGGCACGTCGTGGTCCTCACCGAGCAGATGCAGCAGCCCGTGGGTGATCAGCAAACTGAGCTCGGCCTCGAAACTATGCCCACGTTCGGCGGCCTGCCGCCTGGCCGTCGGCAGCGCCACGACCACGTCGCCCAGAATCGGGTGATCCTCGAAGTGCGGAAAGGCCTCGTCGCCTTCGAGCTGGCTGAAAGACAGCACGTCGGTGGGACGATCGTAGCCGCGGTACTCGCGATTGAACGTGCGCATGGCGCCGTCGTCCACGAACGTCAGCGACCACTCGGTGTCCGGCTCGACGCCCGCGGCATCGGCGATCGCCTCCGCGCGCGCCTGCCAGAAGCCCGTGTCGACGGGGATCTCGTCCTGCTCGTTATTTAGGTAGATTGCCAACCTTCTTGCCTTTCAGCTCGCTCTCGCCGCCACCGCGCAGCTCGCGGAACACCTGGTCCGGATACTCGATACGGTGATGGTAGAGGCCCGTCAGGATGCGAATGAAGGCGGCGGCGATCTTCTCGATCTCTTTGAGGGTCAACGGGGCCTCGGAAAGCTCGCCGTCGGCGAGACGCTTGTCCACGATCTTGCGCACCATGCTCTCGATCTGCTCGGGCGTGGGCGTCTTGAGCGAGCGGCAGGCGGCCTCGACGCCGTCCGCCAGCATGACGATGCCGGTCTCGCGCGTGCGCGGGCGCGGGCCGGGGTAGCGGAAGTGCTCTTCTTGCACCTGGCGCGCGCCCTCGGCCTGCACGGCCTGATGGTAGAAGTAACTGACCAAACTGGTGCCGTGGTGCGTCGCGATGAACTCCTGGATGATCGCGGGCAGCTTGGCCTCGCGCGCCATCTCGAGGCCTTCCTTGACGTGGGCCGTGATCACCAGCGCGCTGAGGCGCGGGCTGATGCGGTCGTGCTGGTTGGCCATGCCGAGCTGGTTCTCGATGAAGAAGTAGGGGCGCTTGGTCTTGCCGATGTCGTGATAGTAGCTGCCGACGCGCACCAGCAAAGAGTCCGCGCCAATCGCCTCGGCGCCCGCTTCGGAGAGGTTGCCCACCATGATCGAGTGGTGGTAGGTGCCGGGCGCCTTGAGCTGCAGCTCGCGCAGCAGCGGCTGGCCGGGGTTGGCGAGCTCGAGCAGCTTGAAGGTCGTGGTGATGCCGAAAAGATCCTCGAGATAGGGCAGCACGCCCACCACCAGCACGGCGCTGCACACGCCGCTCGACAGCGCGGCGATCGCGTTCGGATACCAGGCGGCCACGTCGAGCCCCTCGAGGCAGCTGAGCGCGACGACGACCCAGGCCGAGACGAGGCTCGCGAAGAGGCCCGCGCGCGCGAGGTCGAAGCGTTGCTGCACGCGGCTCACGGCGTAGACGGCGATCGCGCTGCCCAACAGCGCCACCACCGTGGCGTTGGCGTTGTGGCCCGGCAACAGCCCGAGCAGCATGCCCGCGAGCAGGCTCACGACCACGCCGATGCGCGGATTCACGAACACCGCGAGCAGCATGCCGCAGGCCACCAGGGGGCTGAGGTAGGCATTGAGATTCAGCGAGCTCAACAGCCAGGTGATGAAGAAGGTGCCGACGACCACCAGGCTCGTGAGGTAAAGATGGCGGATCGAGCTCGCGATCGCGCTCTCGAACTGCCGAATGTAGGCGACGACGAGCGCGAGCACGGTCAGCAGCACCATCACCAATCCGCCCAGCGGCAGCCAGTGGCCGGTTCCGGCGTTCGCGACGAAGCTCGGCTGGGCCATCAGCAACACGTAGAGCACCAGCAGGCTCGTGACGAGCGCGTTGATCACCTGGTGCGTGCCCGGCTGGACGGCCAGGGATTGCATGCCCGGCGGAAAGACGCGTTGCGCCGCCCGCAACATTCGATCCGTCATTCGGGCGCTTTCCTCTCCCAGGCCTCGTAGGCTTTGACGATGCGGCGCACGAGGTCGTGGCGCACGACGTCTTGTTCGCCGAAGCGCACGAAGGCGATGTCCGGCACGCCCGCGAGCAATCGCGCCATGTCCTGCAGGGCCGAGCGCTTGCCGCGCGGCAGATCCACTTGCGTGGCGTCGCCGGTCACCACGACGCGTGAACCGAAGCCGATGCGGGTCAGAAACATCTTCATCTGCTCGGGGGTGGTGTTCTGGGCCTCGTCCAGGATGATGAAGGCGTCGTTCAGAGTACGGCCTCGCATATACGCCAGCGGAGCCACCTCGATCATACCCCTCTCGAGATACTTGGTAAACCGCTCGGCGTCGAGCAGATCGTACATGGCGTCGTACAGCGGACGGAAGTACGGATCCACTTTCGCCTGGAAGTCGCCGGGCAAAAAGCCCAGGCTCTCCCCGGCTTCGACCGCGGGGCGTGTGAGAATGATGCGCGAGACGGCCTTCTCCTTGAGAAAGTGCACCGCCATCGCCGCGGCCAGAAAGGTCTTGCCCGTGCCGGCGGGGCCGAGGCCGAACGTCAGCGTGTGCGTGAGCATCGCGCTCACGTACTCGCGCTGCGTGAGCGTGCGGGCTTTCACCGGTTTGCCGCGCTGGCTGCGCGTGATCACCTGATCGAAGAGCTCGGTGATCGGCGCGGCCGGATCCGCGCTCAGCGCCTCGATCACGTAGCGCAGCTGCGGCACGGTCAGGCTCTCGCCTTCTTCCGCGAGAGGCAGCAGCTGGGCGATCGCCTTTTCGGCGAGGGCCACGCGTTCGGCGTCGCCGTCGAGCACCAGCGCCTCACCGGCCAGGTGCGCGGACAGTTCGAGGGTGTCTTCCAGCAGGAGCAGGTTCTGATCGTTCAATCCCGCGAGCCACTGAGCGGCGTGCCGATCGGGCAGCGGAATGCGGATCTCGGTTTTCAAAAAGAGTGCCTCAGGCGACGGGCGCGTGCCGCTCGCCGCTCCAAAAACAAGACGACAGAGCGCGAACGCTCTGTCATCTCGAATTACCCGGTTACCTAGGAGCTGTGACGCTTTCGCGCAGCTTCGGACTTCTTCTTCCGACGCACGCTGGGCTTCTCGTAGCGCTCGCGGCGCTTGATCTCCGAGAGGATACCGGCCTTTTGAATCTTCTTCTTGAAGCGCTTCAGAGCGCTTTCAATCGGCTCGTTTTCACCGACGCGGACTTCCGCCAAATCATTCACCCCCTATAAGCAGACTGCTAAAGGGCTTGTCCGCCATTTTTAGCGTCGACCATTATAGAACAGCCTGCAAAGAAAAGCAAACCCCCTGCTCTCGCCCCGCACGCGAAAGGCGATTTCCCTTAACCGTCCCTTTCCTCTCGCTTAGCGAAAGCATGGGCATACTCGAACGGCTTGTGAACGAAGATCGGATCAACCAACGTGCGAGAGAGAGGACCAAGCGATGTCGATTCAAGTGAGCCTGCCCAATCTGAGCGTCAACTACGGCGCAGCGCCGACGATTCCGCAGCCGGTCGCGCCGGCGGCGACGGCCCCGGCGACGACGGCGGCCCAGCCGTTCATGTGGTCGCCCAAGACCCAGATCGAGGACAACGCTTACGACGCCTACGCGTTCTCCAAGTTTCCGCTGAACCTCGGCGGCGTGGGCTTCTGGACCGGCGGCAGCATTCGCCGCTCGATCGCGAGCATGTTCAGCAACATTCCGGCCGATCGCCTGCAGGCCTACGGCGTGCGCGAGCAGTTCATGCGCTTGCAAGGCATGTCGCCCGACTACGCGCGGCTGCTGCAGATGGCCTACTACCAGCAGGTGCCGGCCAACGCCATGACCACGGAGACCATGCCGTTGACCTGGCTCGCCCAGTTCGGGGCGCCCGGCACGCTGAACGACTGGATGCTGCGCGGGCCGATGATCATCAGCTTGGGCGCGCTCGCCGCGCAAACGGCCATGCAGATGGGCTACGTACCGGACGTGCCCGGCAATCAGGCGCTCGAGAGCTTCGGCCAGCAAGCGGCTCAGATCGCGCCGCCGGTGCAGCCGATGATGGCCCAGCCGTAAGCCAAAGGCGCCCGCGAGGGCGCCTTTTTCGATCGGGGGCTTGCTACTCGGTGAAGACCTCGGTCAGGTAGGTGCGGCCCTGCTTGTCTTTTTCGATGCCGATGCCGATGTGCCCGAAGCCCGGATGCAGAATGTTCGCGCGATGGCCGGGGCTGTCGATCCAGCCTCGCACGGCCACGTCCGCCGCGCGCTTGCCGTAGGCGTTGCGCGCGATGTTCTCGCCGGCCAGCGCGTAGTAGATGTGCAGGGCGTGCATCATGGAGAACACGTCGCCGCCGTTGGGCGATTGATGCGAGAAGTAGTCGTGCTTGGCCATGTCGTCGCTGCGCGAGCGCGCCACTTCGACCAGCCGCTCGTCCGGCTCGAGGGCCGGCAGGCCGTGGGCGGTGCGAAAGGCGTTGGTTTCCTGCAGCACATGGTATTCGTCGGCGGTCATGCGCACAGGACCGTGATCGGCGGCGATCGGCGTTTCGCCGCTCGCTTCGGCGGCGTGTTGCAGAATGGCCGCGCAGCCGTAGGCCGGCGACAGGGCCGCGGCGATCGCGAGGATCAACGGGAATCTTAGAACGTGGCGCATGAGGCCTCCTTTGCTCTGCACTTACCCGGCGACGGCCGCCGAATCAGCAGGCGAAGAAGGGTTTTGGGCCAGTTCTTCACAGCGCCCTTCGTTTCGATTAAACTGAAGAATAGCTTGCTTGTCTGGAAGGAGGTCCCATGCGTCGAGCCACCGTGGTTTGGTTGATCGCCTTCGGCGTCGTGGCGCTGGTGGGCTGCCGGCAACCGCTGGATTTCGATCTCGCGGCGACGGCTGATCCCGAGCGCGGCCGAGAGCTGTACATGGCCCATTGCGCCAACACGTGCCATCCGGACAACGCCTTCCATGTTCGTCATGTGCAGAACTTCAACCAGCTCGCCGAGACGGTGCGGACCTATTACGAGCAGACGCTCGACGGCAAGAGCTACCCGCAGCAAGACGTCTTCGACATGTCGCGCTATCTGAACCAACAGTACTATCACTTCAAGCTGCCGGAATTCTAAGTTTTGCCGTTTCTCTATCTGCTTTTGGCGTTCGTTCCGCTCGCCGTCGTCGCCCAGTTTACGCATGCGAGCGCGGCGCTCGTCTTCGGCTGCGCGATGCTCGCGATCGTGCCGCTCGCGAAGCTAATGGGCGACGCGACCGAGGCGATCGCCCACTACGTCGGCCCGACGCTCGGGGGATTGCTCAACGCGACCTTTGGCAACGCCACCGAGCTGATCATCGCCCTGTTCGCCCTGCACGCCGGCCTGTACGAGGTGGTGCAGGCCTCGATCACCGGCTCGATGATCGGCAACATCCTCTTCGTGCTCGGCATGGCCGCCTTTCTGGGCGGCTTGCGCTACCCCACGCAGGCCTTCAATCGGACGGTCGCGGGCCTCAACACCGGGCTATTGGTGCTCGCCGTGATCGGATTGTTGGTGCCCGCCGGCTTCTCGGCCACCGCACCGCACGCCCCGGTGGCGTTGATTGAGCACTTCTCGCTCGCCGTGGCGCTGATTTTGATCGTGGTCTACGCCGCCAATCTGGTCTTCGCGCTCAAGACGCACACCGACCTCTACGCCGGCGGCGAGAGCCAGCATGAAGAGGCGCCGCCCGACACGTCGTTGCCGCGCGCGCTCGGACTCCTGCTCGGCTCGACGCTGCTGGTGGCCTGGATGAGCGAGATCCTCGTGGGCGCGATCGACGTCGTCACGCACACGCTGGGGCTCAGCCAGGCCTTCATCGGCGTGATTCTGGTGCCGATCGTCGGCAACGCGGCCGAGCACATGACGGCCGTGTCGATGGCCCTGAAGAACAAGATGGACCTCACGCTCGGCGTGGCGATCGGCTCGACGACCCAGATCGCGCTGTTGGTCGCGCCCGTGCTGGTGATCGCGGGCGCGCTGATGGGCCGTCCGCTGACGCTGGCTTTCGCGCCGCTCGAGGTGCTCGCCGTCGTGATGGCGGTGGCGATCGCCAACTTCATCACGCTGGACGGCGAGAGCAACTGGCTCGAAGGATTGATGCTGCTCGCGACCTACGGCATTCTGGCGATGGCCTTCTTTCTTCATCCCTAACCAGCCGAGCAACCTTCGATAACATTTGTAAAGCATCGGTAGGGCGATCGCCGGGGGGTATATAGTCGCTAGTTTGAGATCCGGGAGACGACGGCTTGAAACTTGAGCTGAAGAACGAACATCGCTGGGACGTGGCCCCCTACGAAGCACAACGCCTGCAAAAAGAGCTTCAGAGCCTGGTCAGCGAGGAAGACACCACCGAGCCGATTCGCACGATCGCCGGCGTCGAACTGGCGCATTCCCGGTTCAGCGACACGCTCATCGCGGCGGTGTCGGTGCTCAGTTTTCCGGACCTCACGCTGATCGAAGAAGTCAGCGCCGAGTATCAGACGACTTTTCCGTACATCGCGGGCCTGCTCTCGTTCCGCGAGTGCCCGGCGATTCTCAAGGCGCTCGAGCAGCTGAAAACGCTGCCGGATCTGCTCGTGATCGACGGCCCCGGCGTGGCGCATCCGCACGGTTTCGGCGTGGCGAGC
>DATNPP010000496.1:0-13328 GCA_036703175.1 Oscillatoriaceae cyanobacterium | reverse complement strand
CGCATCGACCAGCTGATCTGGCTGAGCGACATGGACAAGAAGGCCTTCTACAAGCAGCACGAGATGTACGGCTACGAGTGGCACTTCATCGGCTGCATCGACATCGGCTGCTTCAACATTCACGACCTCGCGCGCGGCGAGTTCCATCCGCGCTACGTGCTGCGTTATCCGCACCTCGAGGCCCTGATGGCCAAGCTCGGCCCGACGATCATGCACTACGACCGCATTCTCACCGGGCAGTCCGTCGCGCCGCGCTCGACGCGCGCCGGCGTCATCACCGAGCTGGTGCAGAATTTGACGCAGCGCGACGGCCACGTGGCCGAGATTCTTGTGACGCAGGATGAGGACATGGCGCGCCTTCTCGCCAAGCAGGTGGCCACGGAGTGCCAATTGCGCGGGTTGACCCAGCGCCAGGTCGTCACGATGCTCCAGCGCACGCTGCCGACGACGGTCGAGCGCGAATACGCCGAGGTCGGCACGGTGCGGACCTTCAAGACCCAGCTGATCGACGCTTACGACAGCCTCGCGCACCTCGTTTGAGTTTCGAGGTCGTCGCTCGGACCTCGCAGCCCGCGGCCCGAGACTCGTAACTGGCGGCGATAGGTTATAATGGACGTGGCAACGCCCATGTCGTCCCCGTGAAGTTAGGTTGATCGATGGCCGAATCGGAGCTCAAGCTGGATATGCCGTGTCCCTGGTGTGGGACGCCGAACGAGCCGTCCGCCTTGCGCTGTCTCCAATGCTATCAGGATCTGACGCCGCAGCCGCGTCCCGGCGAGCCGGCGCTGTTCGACCTGCCGAGGCCGCAAATCACGTGCCCGAGCTGCGGTCGGACCAATCTACTCAACGTGACGCAGTGCCTGGAGTGCGGCGCCCCGATGACGCCCGAGGCGGCGAACGGCTCCTCGAGCCTGCGCGCCGCGGCCCGCGGCCGGCGCAAGGGCCTGGTCTCGGAGCTGTTCGGCTGGATCAAGTTCAGCTGGGTGCTGCGACTGGCCTCGGTGCTGTTTCTTTTCTGGGGCGTGGTGGACACGAGCACCTGGCTCACGAACATCACGGCGGGCTTGCCCGCTGAGGACGGCGCCGCGCTGCATTACAGCGTTTTCGCGATCTTCGAGCTGATTCGCGACATCTGCCTGGTCGCGGGCGTGTGGTTGTTGACCTATCTGAGTCCGCGACAGGGCGCCTAGGCGTAATAGACCACGAAGAGCTGCAGCCCGTCGTACAGGCCGGCATCGCCGCCGACCTCGTGACCGAAACGGTCCACGAAGCGCGCGAGGCCGTTCAGCAGCGCGTGCTGCGTCTCCGGCGGCAACAACGTGCGCAGTTCCTCGAGCCCGGTGCCTGGAATCACGTCGTAGCGCTGGCCGTCGACCTGGACCGCCAGGCGCGGCATCAGAGCGAATCCACGCGGTAGATGGCGTTACTGGGCACTTCGTTGCCGGAGGAATCGAGCGTGCTGCCGCCCACGACGTAAACTTGCCCGTCCACGGTCGCCACGCCCATGTCCGCGAGCGGCACCGGCAAATCGGTGTCGATCGGGAAGGTCACGGCCTGGTTGTTCGTGGGATCGAAGCGCACCACCTGGTTGGTGATCGAGGGGAAGCCCGTCGTGTACCCGCCGAAGAGCCAGATTTCGCCGCCCATCACGGCCGCTCCTTCGTGGGAGACCACCTGAGGCAAGAAGCCGGATTGGGTCCAGCTGTCGCTGTTCGGATCGTAGCGGAAGATGTACTCGGACGGCTGGCCGTTCTCGTCGTCGCCACCCAGAAGGTAGAGCTGCCCGTTGAGTGCGACGAGGGGCGCGCCGTACCGGCGGATGCCCGACGGAAGGGACGCCAGCGGCACCCAGGACGTGGCCTTGGGGGTGCCGTCCGCATTGAGATCGAGCCGGTACATCTTGCCGGTCG
The DNA here is from genome assembly GCA_036703175.1 of Oscillatoriaceae cyanobacterium. Lineage (GTDB taxonomy): Bacteria > Cyanobacteriota > Sericytochromatia > S15B-MN24 > JAQBPE01 > DATNPP01. The sequence continues at coordinate 11,418 of DATNPP010000496.1, read as the reverse complement.
CACCGGACGGATTGCCGTTGGTGGTGCCGCCGACGAGATAAATCGCGTTCTTGTAGGTCGCGGCCGCCGCATCGGCCACGGGGACCGCGGGCAGACCCAAAGGCGGCGCTTCGGTGCTCGTCTGGCTGAACGGATTGTAATACGAGACCGAGGGCGTGAGGGTGGTGCCCGCGCCGCTCGGAACGCTGCCGCCGATGACGTAGATCAGATCCCCGGTGCCGACCACCGCCGGGAAGTCCCGCCAAATCAGATTGCCGAGGCTGCGGTAGGACCAGGTGGGGTTGTTCACCATCGTATTGAGCGACTCGATCGAGGCCGCCGGCAACGGACCGTCGGTGTCGCCGAAGATCGCGAAGACGCGGTCGGTGCGCCCGTACGCATGCAGATGGTTGCGATTGATTTCCATCGCGGCGCCGGCGGGCGGCAACGGCACGGAGCTGCCGTTTTGAATCACGTCCTGTCGCCAGCCGCGGAAGAGCAGCGGCTTGGTGAAGGGCAGGTACGTCGAGCCCTGCAAGCCGCTCTTCGTCGTGGCGACGGCCTTGAGCGCATGCTGCCCGAACGGCATCGGCAAGCCGTTGCCGTCGACGTTCGGATCCCAGTTGTTCACGCTGTAGACGCTCGTGGTGCCCGAAGCCGCCATTTCCGACACCAGCGTCGTGTCGTAATAGAGGTCGACCTTCGAGACCGGGTCCGACTGGCTCGACGTCGCGAGCACCGAGATCGGCACGCTGTCTGCCGTGAAATCGGCCGAGGCCGTCGGTTGCTCGAATTGAAGCTTCATGCCGGCCGGCGGTGGAAGCACGGTGCCACCCCCCGACGTGCCCGAGCCGAGGCTACCGGAACCACCCGGCGTCGGCGTCGGGGTCGGCGTGGGAGTCGGCGTGGGCGTGGGCGTGGGGGTCGGCGTGGGCGTCGGCGTCGGCGTCGGCGTGGGCGTGGGCGAGAATGACGGACTGGGCGTGGGCGTGGGCGTCGGGGTCGGCGACGGGCTCGCCGGCGAGCCGCTGGCCTGGGTGTCCGTGACCGTGCGCGTGGGCGTGTTCGCCGCCGCCGGAGCCGGCGCCGTCGGCGGCAGATCTTCGCAGCCGTAGCCGCTCATCAGCAAGCATGCGGTCAAAACGACCCATGTGTGACGCCGCCGCATTGTGCCGTGCCTCCCTGTACAAGCCTGTCATTCCATGGTGTCGGCCACGCCGGCCGCGAAATGAAGACTTTCCGAGGGCATTATTCCCTCGAAAGCTCCTCTTCAATTTACACCCGCCGTTATCGTCACGCTGTGAGTCCAGCCACCAAACGGCGGCCGGGTTCGTGGTAAAAACCCTGGTTAGGACGCTTCGCGTCGAAGGTATAAGAGAAAAAGCCCAACGGGTCCAGGGAGGGTTCCGTGTCGCCCGCGTATCGCATGGCCATCACCGCCGCGGTCATCGTCGCCTGGATAGGCGGCTGTTCTGCGACGCCGTCGACGACGGTGCCGGTGACACCGCTGTCACTGCCGCGCTCGTTCGATCAGACGGCCGGCCTGATTGGTCCTCAGGGTCCCCAGGGGCCGGAGGGTCCGCAAGGCGCGCAGGGTCCGGCAGGCCCCAAGGGCGATACCGGCGCCGCCGGCGCGGCGGGTGCCCAAGGCGCGACGGGTTCGCCCGGTCCGCGCGGCCCGGTCGGCATCGGCGAGCAAGGTCCGTCGGGCGCGGCGCCGTTCACCACCACGGCCCAGGCATACGTCCTCGGCACGACCGAGTCCGTCGTGACGGTGCAGGACGCCTCGGCCTTCGCGCTCAAGAGCACGGTGCTCTTTTCGGACGGCACCGACACCTTCCACGGCGTCGTCACGGGCAAGACCGCGAACACGCTGACGTTCATTCCGCTCGGCTACAGCGACGACTCCAAGGTCGGCACCGTCATGCCGGCGGGCACCACGGTCTCCGCGTCGGGCGTCAAGGGCGATCAGGGCCTCGTGGGCCCGGCGGGCGCGACGGGCGCGGCCGGTCCGGCGGGCCCCACGCCGCTCACGAGCACGACGGCGGACTTCAACTACACCGATCCGAACGCGCAGATGACGCTCTCGGTGCAAAACACCGCGGCCTTCCCGATCAACGCCGTGCTGCTGATCACGCAGAATGCTGCGGGCGGCAGCGCGCTCTATGTGCAGTTGCAGAGTAAAACAGCCACGACGCTGACGGTCAAGATCATCAGCAGCATCGCGAACCCGCCGGCGCCGATCGTGTTCTCGGCGGGCTCGATCGTCGGCGTGGTCGGAGCGCAGGGCCCTCAAGGCCAGACGGGCGCCACGGGCCCCTCGCCGATCACCACGATTCAATCCGGCTCGTACTCGTTCCCCAACACGAGCAACGTCGTCATCTCCGTTGCGGACAACACCGCCTTCGTGGTCAACAGCACGCTGATCATCACGCAATCGGGCGGCTCGGTCGTCTACGTGACGCTCAACGGCAAGTCCGGCACGAACCAGATCACGGTGTCGCGCCTTCCGAGTTGGCCCGATCCGGGCGTCGCGTTCAATCCGGGCGCGCAGATCGCCGTGGCCGGCCCCATCGGTCCGCAAGGCGTCAAGGGAGACCAGGGCCTCGTCGGCCCCGCGGGCGCGACCGGCGCGACCGGCCCGCAGGGGCCGCAGGGGATACAGGGAGCGGCAGGCCCCGCTCCCGTGACGACCACCAAAACGGCCTACACGGTCGGCACGGTCGGCCAACCGCAGTCGATCAGCGTGGTCGACGTGTCGACTTTCACCATCGGCGCGGTGTTGCTCTTTTCCGACTCGAACGGCAATCGGGCCTACGCCCGTCTCACGGCGATCAACGCCACGAGCAACACGCTGACGGTGGTGCCGCAGGGGTATCCGGGCGACTCGCCTGCAGGCACGAGCCTCGGCGTGTGCTCGGTGGCCGTGACCGGCGAGGAAGGCCTGCCTGGCGCGGCCTCCGCGCGCCTGTTCACCTACAAGTCGGTGGCGGAATCCACACAGGCCTTCGTCGGCGGCGGCCTCACCACCTTCACCAGCGCCAACACCTTCACCGGCACCTCGTCCGGCAAGGGCATCTACATCACCGGCATGATCGTGCTCGACGCGATGAGTACCACGGCCGCGCAGGGCAAGGTGCATTTGCAGGTGCAGGTGGGCAGCGGCGCGGCGTTTACGACGATTTTCGACCAGAACGTGTCCGGCGAGGTGAACACCGAGTGGGGGCCCGGAGTGCCGATCTCGGGCTTTTACAACTACCAGGGCAACAACACGAGCCCCCTGTCGCTGCAGGTCAACGCGCAATTGACCCTGGCCTCACCCGACGGGACGACCACGCTCACCCCCCTGCAGGGCACGTTGATGGCGACGGAGTACTACGTCACGCCGTAGTCAGCTCGCCCGCGATCGCCACGCCGAACCAGCGCCGCACGCGTTGCACGTCGTCGCCGTACTGGCCGAGCAGGAACATGGCCTTGACCACGGCCGCCTCGACGGTCATGTCGCTGCCAGAGACAGCGCCCAATTCCGCGGCCCGGCGACCGCTCTCATAGATACTCAAATCCACGGCGCCCGACACCGCCTGCGAGCACAGCGCGACGAGCCTACCGGACGCCGTCGCCCGTTCGATGAACGGCAGCAGGCTATGCTCCTCGATGGGCACGTTGCCCGCGCCGTAGGCCTCGATCACGAAGACGCGCACCTCGCTGTCGAGCAGCGGCAGCAGATGCTCGGGTCGCATGCCCGGAAAGAGCCGCAGCACCAGCACCTTGTCCGAGAAGTCCTGCTGCAATCGAAACAGCCCGGTGGGGCGGCGCAGGGCCTCCTCGCGAATCTCGAGATTCAGGCCCACCTCGGCCAGCGGCGGAAAGTTGGGCGAGGCGAAGGCGTCGAAGTCGTCGATGCTGAGCTTCTTGGCACGATTGCCGCGCAGCAGGCGATGGTTGAAGTGCAGGGCGACCTCGGGAATGTCGTAGGTCGCGAGTTCGAGCGCCTCGACCAGATTGCTCTTCGCGTCGGTGCGAATGCTGGCGATCGGGCGCTGGGCGCCGGTCAGAATCACGGGCTTGGGCAGATTCGTGAGCATGAACGAGAGCGCCGAGGCCGTGTAGGCCATGGTGTCCGTGCCGTGAATGACGACGAAGCCGTCGTAGGCCTCCATCGATTGCTCGAGCGCGGAGGCGACGCGTCGCCAGTGGCCGATCTGGAAGTTGGCCGAGTCCTCGTTGCAGAGCACCTGAATGTCGATGTCCGCGAGCTCGATCGCCTCGGGAATGTAGCGAAAGAGGCCCTCCGCGTTGCCGGGGCGCAAGCCGCCCTGCGTCTCCGGCACCATGCCCAGCGTGCCGCCGGTGTGCAGGATCAGCAGGCGCTTCATGCGCCCCCCAGGTTCTCGCGATAGAGCAGGCTCGCGAGCTTGCCGATCTCGCGCTCGTCGAGCTTCCAGCCCCATTCTTCGGGGCCGTGATCGCCGAAGAACTTGCAATAGCCGCTGTCGATCAGATCATGCAGGCGTTCTTGCGCCTCTTGATCGTCGATCGCGCCCGAACGGAACTCGTTCGCGATGCGCTCGAACTGATCCGAGCGCCCGATCTGGTAGGCCAACTCGGCGACGTCGGTGTTGAAGCTGCGTGTGGCGCGGGCCAAATGGCTCTCCTATCGGCGCAGAAGCAAAAACAGCATTGCCCTCTCCCCCGGAGGGAGGGAGAGGGATATTGGCGACCCGTCCAGGGGAGCCAATCGGGAGCGGGGGCGACCCCAGGCCAGCTGAAATTCACGCCAGTGCCACAGGGTGCGGCTTGGAAGCGGTCGCCCCCTCTCCCAGCCTCAGCCCCTGAACAGGGCTTCGGCATCCCTCTCCCACCCTCCGGGGGAGAGGGCAATGCCTGGCGCGTTACGGCTTGAAGCCGCCCTCGCCGCCTTCCATCGGAGGCATCGGCTCGTTGCCGGCGCCGATGCGCGGCGCGAGCACCGAGTCCACCAAGCCGTAGGCCTTGGCCTCGTCGGCAGACATGTAGAAGTCGCGCTCCATGTCCTTGGCGAGCCGCTCCTCGGCTTGGCCGGTGTGAATCGCCATCAGCTGGGTCAAATACTTCTTCATGCGCAGAATCTCCTGCGCCTGAATCTGAATGTCCGTCGCCTGGCCGCGCGCGCCGCCGAGCGGCTGGTGGATCATGATGCGCGCGTTGGGCAGCGCGATGCGCTTGCCGGGCGCGCCGGCCGCCAGCAGCACGGCGCCCATCGAGGCGGCCTGGCCGAGGCAGACCGTGGAGACCTCGGGCTTGATGTACTGCATGGTGTCGTAAATCGCCATGCCGGCCGTCACCACGCCGCCGGGGCTGTTGACGTACATCATGATGTCCTTCTCCGGATCCTCGGCCTCGAGGAACAGAAGCTGGGCGATGATCAGGTTCGCGACGTCGTCGTCAATCGGGGTGCCCAGAAAGACGATGCGCTCCTTGAGCAATCGCGAGAAGATGTCGAACGAGCGCTCGCCGCGGCTGGTCGATTCGACGACGGTGGGCACGAGGCCCGAGTAAGGCTGTTGCATAGCGAACTCCTTCTGTTGGAACGCCCGCCCATTATAACCGACGCGAGCGACCCGTCAACGCGGCGGCTCTACGGCCGAATGGACAGAGCCCGCGGGCCATGAGATGCTTATACGAAGCGGGTTTGGCAGGCGAGCACGCCTTTCAGTGAGGATTTCATTCTTGATCGCGTTCAATCAGGTGGCGAAGTTTCAGGGCAAGCGGTTCCTCTTTCGCGAGGCGAGCTTCCAGATCAATCCCGGCGATCGCGTCGGCCTGGTCGGCGCGAACGGCGCCGGCAAAACCACGCTCTTCCGCTTGATCGTGCGCGAGGAGACGCCGGACGAGGGCAGCCTCGTCGTGCCCGAGAAGTTCGTCGTGGGCTACTTCTCCCAGGACATGGGCGCGATGGAAGGCGCCACCGTGATCGAGGCGGCCATGAGCGGCTGCCGGAAGACGCTCGAGCTCGGCCGCCAGATCGAGGAATACGGCAATCAGCTCGCCGACCCCGAGCTCGACGACGAGCGAATGACCGAGATCCTCGAGCGCCTCGGCGAGGCCCAGGAGGCCTTCGAGGCCCGCGGCGGCTACGACCTCGAGCAGCGCGCGAAAGAGATTTTGAGCGGCTTGGGCTTCAAGCCGGCCGAGTTCGACAAGGACGTGAAGCAGTTCTCGGGCGGCTGGCGCATGCGCATCGAGCTGGCGCGCGTGCTGTTGCAGAAGCCGGACGCGCTGCTGCTCGACGAGCCGACCAACCACCTGGATCTCGAGTCGATCATCTGGCTCGAGGACTTTTTGACCCGCTACGAGGGCGCGATCTTCATGACGAGCCACGATCGCGACTTCATGAACCGCCTGGTCTCGCGCGTCGTGGCCGTCGAGTTCGGCACGGTGAACGTCTACTCGGGCGACTACGACTTCTACGTGCGCGAGACGGAGCAGCGCCTCAACAACCTCGAGGCCGCCGCGAAGCGCCAGGAAGACAAGCTCGCGAAGGAAGAGGAGTTCATCGCGCGCTTCAAGGCCCGCGCCTCACACGCCTCGCAGGTGCAGAGCCGCATCAAGATGATCGAGAAGATGGATCGCATCGAGGTGCCGAAAGAGGCCAAGGCGATCAAGTTGCTGTGGCCCGAGTGCCCGCGCTCGGGCGACGTCGTCGGCACGGTGGCCGGCGCGAGCAAGCGCTACGGCGACAAGAGCGTGCTCGAAGGCATCGACTTCGAGGTGCGCCGCAACGATCGCATCGCGCTTCTGGGCATCAACGGCGCCGGCAAGAGCACGTTGCTCAAGATGCTGGCGCAAGAGCTCAACCCCGACGACGGCAACGTCAACCAGGGCTCGAACGTCTATCCGGGCTACTTCGCCCAGCATCAGACGGACATCCTCGAGCGCGACAAGACGGTCTTCGACGCCCTGGCCGAGGTGATTCCGACCGCGAGCCGCGGCATCGTGCAGAACATCCTCGCCTCGATGTTGTTCACCAACGACGACATGGAAAAGCGCGTGAGCGTGCTGTCCGGCGGCGAGCGCACCCGCGTGGTGCTGGCGCGGCTGATCGCGAAGCCGGTCAACTTCTTGATTCTCGACGAGCCCACCAACCACCTGGACATCAAGACGCGCGAGGTGTTGCTCGAGGCCATCTCGCGCTTCGAGGGCACGATCATCTTCGTCTCGCACGATCGCCACTTCCTGCGCGAGATCGCGACCAAGGTGGTGGTGCTCGATCGCGGGCAGGCCACGGTCTACCCCGGCGATCTGCAGTATTTCCTGGACAAGACCGGCAACAAGTTCCCCGGATCGGAGCACACGCTGCGGGTCGGGTAACAGGCCTCTCCCCCCGCCCTCTCCCATTCGGGAGAGGGAGCCCGAGGAAGGCATTGTGACGTTTCGCGACGAATCGCGCGAAACGCGAATGGGAGCGGCTGAATCGGGTATAACCCATGTTAGTTTGGTTACATGGGGAGAGGGCTTGTAATGGCAGACCGGGAACGGGCCTTGCACCTGTTGATGGGCCGCTACCGCTATGAAGAGGCCATGCGCCTCTTCGGCGAGTATTGCCTGCTTCTGGAGGAGGACTGGTCCGACTTCAGCGCGCGGCATTCGCCGTTGCGCCTGCGCCAGATTCACAAGCAGCTGAGCGCCGTGGGCCTCTGGCCCGTCGAGTACGCGCCGCCGGTGCGCGGCACGGGCTTGCTCGCGCAGGCCTCCAAGGCCGTGACCGGCCTACTGGGCGGGCTGCGGGCTCCGGAGGAACAAGCGGTCGTCACGGAGGTCGCGCACGAGCCTCAAGAGGCCGTCATGGGCCGCGATCCCGAGATGGTGCTGCATTCGCTGGCTTCGCCGGCGATCGCCATCGACCTCGCGAACAATCTGTCGGCGCATGCGGCGCTGGGCCTCGACGCGAGCCCGCTGCAGGAGGCGATCGCCGCGATTCGCTATCGCCTGGCCCAGGATCTGGGCTTCGTGCTGCCGCTGGTGCACGTGCGCGCGAACGGCGAGCTGGCCGAGAACCGCTACGCGCTGCGTCTCGCGGGCCAGACCGTGGCCGAGGGCAAGCTGCAGGCGGATCACGTGGCGGTGCTCGGGCCCGATTTGCCGCCCGGCATGCCGACCGAGCCGCATCCCTCGCGCGAGGTGATGATCGCCTGGATGACGCCCGAAGTCGCCCGCAGCTGGCGTGGCGCCTCGCAGGCGCCGGTGACGCTGTTGGCGGAGCACCTCGAGTCGGTCGCGCGCCGCTATTCGGACAAGCTGCTCACGAACCAGGTGCTGGATCAGTTGCTGCGCGCCTACGAGAGCGAGATCGGCAAGGACACGTACACCGAGCTGTTCGGCCGCTTCATGTCGATGACCGAGCTGCGTCTCGTGCTGCAGGCGATGCTCAAGAACGGCTACAGCGTGCGCAATCTGCCGCGCATCGTCGACATCCTCATGAACCACTTCATCAATTACCTGGCGGAAAAGCCGCTCAGCATGGACGAGACCTGGAAGATCTCGTCGCACATCCCCTTCTTCGCCACCGAGGAGCTCACGCGCGTCGTGTGCCAGGGGCTGGGCCTGCCGCCGATCGGCGATCACCTCGCCAGTTTGACGGCGGCCCTCGAGCGCGTGGTCCGCGAGCCGGATGCTCAGGGCTTTGTGCGGGACGGCTGGGAGCGCAGCAAGCAAGATCCTGGAAAAGGAGCCACCTGATGTACGAGACGTCCCAGGAAGTCCGCAAGAGCTTTCTGCAGGAGATCAACGCGGGATTTTTCGGCGAGTATCTGATCTCGCAGGGGCTGATTCAGCGCGATCAGCTCGACGAGGCGCTCTCGGCGCAGAAGCAGCTCAAGCGGCACCTCAAGATCGGCGAGCTGCTCGTGAAGCGCGACGCCTTGAAGGCCGAGGATCTGCTTCGGGCGCTCAAGGATTACCGCGTCGGCATTCGCCTGGGCGAGCTGCTGATCCATCAGGGCGACATCGGCTTTCTGCAACTGCTCGAGGCGCTCGATCATCAGCAGCGCACGTCGCAGCAGCTCGGCGAATCGCTCGTGGCGCTGGGCTATTGCAGCCAGGAGCAGATCGAAGAAGTGCTGCTGCTGCAGCGCTCGCTGCAGAACGCCAAGCTCGAAGACTGAGTCAATCAGGCGCGCGCACCACGCGCGTTTGCACCCGTTCGGCGATCGCCCGCTGCGGGCGCATCGCGTCGCAAGCGCGCGCCACGGCCTCATCCACGCGGCGGCCCACGAGCGAGATGGCCTGATCCTCGCCGTGCCGGTAGAGCCAATTGGCGAGCAGATTGACTTCGTCGAGCTCTTCTTGCCGCACGTTGAGCCCGGGCGGCGGCGCAGTAAGGATGCGCTCGAGCTGCCGGCTCAGCCGCACGCGCTGGCGCGGCGTGACGTCGCGCAGCGTGTGCACCAGGCGCCCGCGCCGCAGCACGAGCCAGACGTAACGGCCCGGTGCGACGTCCGGCAGGACCACCAGGCAATCCAGCTCGCTGATGGCCGCTTGCAAGGCGGTCTGGCGCTGGACCAGGGGGCGCAAGCGCGTCAGTCGATCGCGCAGGATCGCGGCACGCTCGAACTGTAAGGCCTCGGCGGCCGCTGCCATCTCCTGATGCAGCTGCTGCAGGCGAGGCTCGCCGCCGCCGCTCAGGAACGCCTCGAGCGCGGCGATCGCCGCGTCGTAGCCGGCCTCGTCCCCCACACAAGGGGCCGCGCATCGGCCGATGCCATGCTCGAAGCAAGGCCGCTTGGCGAGCGGCTGGCAGCTGCGCCAGCGGAACAGCGGCCGCATGGCGTCGAGCGCCTCATGGATGCGTGTCTCGCTGGAAAACGGGCCGTAGTAACGCCCGCCGTCGTCTTGCAGCTCGTAGGTGACGAGCACGCGCGGCAACGGCTCGTTCGGGATCTTGATGAAGGGATAGTGGCGATAGCGCCGGCCCATCACGTTGTAGAGCGGCTGGCGCTGCTTGATCAGCCGCGATTCCAGCAGCAGGGCCTCGAGCTCGGAGCCGCAGGCCACGTGCGCAATGCGCGCGGCCTCGTCTTTCAGTCGCGCGGTGCGACGCGTGTGGCCGCCGTCGGCGCGCAAATAGCTGCGCACGCGCGCGCGCAGATTGACGGACTTGCCGACGTACAGCAGCCGATCCGCGCGGTCGTAGAAGAAGTACACGCCGGGGCACGCCGGCAAGGCGTCCGCTTGCGCTTCGAGGTCCACGAATGACATAACGCGAGTGCAGTATAGCAAAGGGGCGATCGCGCGGGCGTTACGTTTTGTGTGCTCGCCTGCCGGTGGGGTACAATAGGCGCGACCTCTGGAGGGTTTCATGAAGCGCCTCTGCCTCACGCTCTTGCTCTCGATCGCGCTCTGTTTGCCGCAGTTGCTGATTTCGCCGGCCGCCCACGCCACCTACGTGGTCGAGTACGGCGATGCGCTGACGATCACGGTGCCCAACGCGGCGCAGTACTCGATGGCCGGCGACATTCGCCCGGACGGCGAGGTGACGATTCCGACGATCGGCGACATCTCGGTCGCCGGGCTCACAACCGATGAGATTCGTGAGAAGGTCACGCGACTCGTGGGCGCCTACGTGCACAATCCCCAGGTCACGGTCGTGGTCAGCGGCTTTCGCTCGGTCGCCGTCACGATGCTCGGCCAGGTGGCGAGTCCTGGAATTTTGAAGCTGCCGCAAGGTAGCCAGACGCTGTACGACGCGATCGCCTCGGCCGGTGGTTTCACCGATCGGGCGGTGCGCGACAAGGTGATGGTGATCCGCGGTAACGGCCCGGACGCGCAACGCTACGTGGTCAACGTCGATCAGATGATGAAGAGCGGCGACTTCAGCAAGAACATGCTGCTGCAGGCCGGCGACAAGGTCCAGGTGCCCGAGGTCTGGTACCCGGACATCGCCAAGATCACCAGCAACATTGCGGTCGTGACGAGCCTGCTCGCGACGGTTGCGATCTTGATCGGCTATTACCAGCGGGCCAGCGGACCCTAACGTTCCACTTCACCGAGGTTCGAGTCACTCAGCAAGGCCCGTGCCCGGGCCAGTTCCTCGGACGTGGGGCGCCGATTGAGCTCTGGAGCCTTGTTTGCGACCAAGTAAGCAGGGTGGTACTGGTCGAGCAGGCTCACGCGCGCATGCCCCAACTCGGCATTCAGCCAGGCCAACATCGGCTGAAGGCAACACTCCACGTGGCCGGGCAGCAGTAGCAGGCGCGCGATGAGCAGCGCCCGTTGCTCGGCCACCAGTTTCCAGTTCCGTGTCACGGGCTCCCAGGCGCGCTGAAGCCCGGAGAGCCGCGCGGCGCAATCGTCGTTGCCGTAGCGGAAATCGCCCAGGTAGACGTCGACGATGCCGTCGAGCAACCGGTAGAGCTCGGGACTGCCGTACATGTTCGAGTTCCAGACGATCGGGCGATCGAA
>DATNPP010000463.1:0-2192 GCA_036703175.1 Oscillatoriaceae cyanobacterium | reverse complement strand
GGAACCACCCGTTCCCATCCCGAACACGAACGTGAAACGCGTCAGCAGCGACCCTACTGCACCCGTGAGGGTGTGGGAAGATAGCCCGCCGCCAGAACCTCATCCGAAGCCCCGCGCTCCCGCAAGGTCGAGCCGGGGCTTTCGGCTTTTTCCGGATTTTCCGAATTTTCCGAATTTTCCGGAACGCTGCGCAAGCCCCCCCGCTCCCACAAGGTCGAGCGGGGGGATTTCTTTTTGTCGTGCTGCCAAGCTGTGCTATGATGGGGACTCGCCGTTTTCAGGGGACTCGATGCACACGCGCTTTCTCCGCCGTTCTGGCTTTTGCCTTGCCGCCCTCGGAATGGCGTTTTGTCTGTTGACCGGCTGCGCGTCGCGGGAAGGCCACTTCGGCAAGGTGCTCGTCTTCGGCAAGGCCAAGGACGCCGTCAAGCTCGATCCCGCGCAAATAGACGACAGCGAGTCTTCGGTGGTCACCGAGAACATCTTCGAGACGCTGGTGCGCTTCAAGCCCGGCACCACCATCCCCGAGCCCGACCTGGCCACGGATTGGGCCATCTCGCCGGATGGGCGCCGCTACACGTTCCATCTGCGGCGTGGCGTTCGCTTCCACGACGGGACGCCGTGCGACGCCGCCGCAATCAAGTTCAACTTCGACCGCCAGAGGGATCCGCACGGCGGCACGTTCGAGTATTGGCTCAACTTCTTCGCCCCCGACGTGCAGCGCGTCGAGGCGCCCAAGTCGGACACGCTCGTGGTCTCGCTCAAACAGCCGGACGCCACGTTTTTGTCGAACCTGTGCCTCTTTTCGATGGGGATCGTCAGTCCCACGGCGGTACGCAAGTACGGCCCCGACATCGTGCGCCATCCCGTGGGGACGGGGCCCTTCAAGTTCGACGTCTGGGTGCCCGGCCAGAAGATCATTCTGGACGCGAATGCAGACTACTGGGGCGGCCGGCCCAAGCTGGACAAGCTCGTGTTCAAGCCGATTCCGGAAAACTCGGTGCGCTTGCTGGAGCTCGAGAACGGCGTGATTCAGGGCATGAACGGCATCAATCCGGACGACGTGGCGCGCATCGAGGGCCATCCGGCGCTGAAACTGCTGACCGGGTCCGGCATGAACGTGGGCTATCTCGCGTTGAACGTCGAGAAGAAGCCCTTCGACAACCTGCTGGTGCGCCGCGCAATCGCCCACGCCCTCGATAAGGAGGCCATGGTCAAGGCCTTCTTCGCGAACGGCACGCTCGGCCAGGCGGCCAAGAATCCCATGCCGCCGAGCATCTGGGGATACGACGACGCCGTGAAAGACTATGCCTACGATCCCGCGGAGGCACGTCGCTTGCTCGCACAGGCGGGCTATCCGCACGGATTCAAGATGACGCTCTGGGCACTCCCGGTGGCGCGTCCTTACATGCCTCAAGGCCAGCGCACGGCAGAGGCGATTCAGGCGGACCTCGCGCGCGTGGGTATCGAGGCGAAGATCACGAGCTACGAGTGGGGCACTTATTTGGACAAGCTCGCCAACGGCGAGCATGAGGCGGCGCTGATCGGCTGGAGCGGCGACAACGGCGATCCCGACAACTTCCTGTACACCCTGCTCGATCCGGACGGCGCCCGCAAGGGCAGCGCGACGAACTTCTCGTTCTATTGCAATGCGCAGGTCCACACGCTATTGGCGGCCGCCCGGCGCACCAGCGATCGCGCCGAGCGGAGCGCCTTGTACCGCCAGGTGCAGGAGATCGCACACCGCGACGAGCCGATGGTGCCACTCTTCCACTCGCGGCAGATTCTGGCCTTTCAACGCGGCGTCACCGGTTTCACGCTCTCCCCGACCGGCGATCTGGACTTCCGCGACGTCGATCTGGTCAAGAAGCGCTAGGAGCCCCGCATGACCGCCTATGTCTTCAAGCGCCTGTTGCTGCTCGTGCCGATCCTTTTCGGCGTGACGCTCGTCGTGTTCCTGGCGATTCATGCGATTCCCGGCGACGCCGCCCACCTGATGCTCGGCGAAAAAGCGACGCCCGCCGCGCTCGAGGCGCTGCGCAAGGAGCTCGGCCTCGACAAGCCGCTCGTCGTTCAGTACCTGATTTTTCTCGGCCATCTGCTGCACGGAGACCTGGGCCGCTCGATTCAGACGGGCAATCCCGTCAGCTACGAGCTCTGGGAGCACTTCCCGGCCACGGTCGAGCTCTCGG
>DATNPP010000461.1:0-4751 GCA_036703175.1 Oscillatoriaceae cyanobacterium | reverse complement strand
TCATGGCGCTGTGGTCGCGATCCAGCACGTCCAGCCGAATGTGCGAGATGTCCGTGTTGGCCGCGTAGCCGAAGACGAACAGCTGCAACACCGGCGCCACGAAGAGCACGGCGCGCATGCGCGGATCGCGGAAGACCTGGCGGAACTCCTTGGCGACGATCGCCCCCAACCGCCCGTTCATGCGAGCTTCCTCCGAAAGGCCCGCACGGCGAGGGCCAGCGCGGCGATCGCGAATACCGCGAGCATCACGAACTGATACGCGAGCCCCGAGACGTCGAGCCCCTTGAGGTAGATGCCGCGCAGAATCGCGATGAAGTAGCGCGCCGGAAAGATCGTGCTCAGCACCTGCAGCCACATCGGCATGCTGGCGATCGGAAAAACCAGCCCGGAGAGCAGAAACGAGGGCAACAGCGTCGCGACGAACGCCATCTGGCTCGCGAGCAGCTGGCTACGGGCCACCACGCTCACGAGCATGCCGAAGCCGAGGGTCGCGCCCATGTAGACGATCGCCGCGCCGAACACCAGCAGCGGGCTGCCGACGAGCGGCACGTGAAAGACGTAGCGGCCCATGGCGATCGCCAGCGTCACGTCGATCATGCCGATCACGAAGTAGGGCGCGAGCTTGCCGAGAATCAGCTCGGGACCGGTCACGGGCGTGGCGATCAAGCTCTCCATCGTGCCCGTTTCCCACTCGCGGGCGATCGTCAGCGCCGTCAGCAACGACGCGATGATGGCGAGGATCATCGCAATCAATCCCGGCACGAGCGCGTTGCGCGTCTCGAGGTCCGGGTTGTACCACACGCGCGTGCGCAGCTCGAAGGGGGGTGCCGGCGGCGCGAGGCCCAGCGCCGCCACGCGCGCGCGCGCCAGCTCGTCGCCATACGCGGCCACGACGGCCTGCGCGTAGTTGAGCATCAAGCCGCCTCGCACGGGATCGGCGCCGTTGACGAGCAATTGCAGCGCCACGGGTCCCGCCGAGCGCTCGCCCAGGCCCGGTGAAATCACCAGCGCGGCGTCGTCTTGCTCCGAGCCGATCGCCTGCTCGATCGCGCGGTAGGAGCGCGCGGCGCTCACGCGAAAATAGGGCGAGCCGGCAAAGCGGGCGACGAGCGTGCGGCTCGTGGCCGTGTCGCTTTGATCCCACACGACCATCGGCACGTTCTCGACGTCCAGCGAGAGCGCCCAGCCGAACAGGCCCAGCAGCAGAATCGGAATCAGCACGGACAACACGGCGCTGCGCGGATCGCGCCGAATATGCAGAAACTCCTTGCGCGTCACCGCGCGCACGCGCCGCCACTTCATGAGGCGTCCTCCGCGCGATCGCGCGCCTCGACCAGCGAGACGAAGACGTCCTCCATCGAAGGCGCCACCGGCTCGAGGCGCGCGAATCGGCCGGCGAGCGCCGTCTTCAGTCGGGCGACGAGCGCCTCGGCTTCGGCGCGCGGGGTGACCACATGCAATCCGCGGCCGAACAGGGCGACCTCATGCACGCCGGGCTGCGAGGCGACCTGCGCGATCAGCTCCTGCGGGCGATCGCTGACGACCTCGATCACGGCGTCGTTCAGCGCGGCCTTGAGCGCGGCGGGCGTGCCCTCGGCAATCAGCTCGCCGCGGTAGATCAGGCCCAGGCGATCGCAGTATTCGGCCTCCTCCATGTAGTGCGTGGTCACGAATACGGTCACGCCGCGATCGGCCGTGTCGTGAATGAGATCCCAGAAGCGACGGCGCGCGATCGGATCGGCGCCCGAGGTCGGCTCGTCGAGAAAGAGCACCGGCGGCTCGTGCAGCACGGCGCTCGCCAGCGCGAGGCGCTGCTTGAGGCCGCCCGGCAGCGTGCCCGTGAGGTCGCGCCGGCGCTCGGAAAGATCGACCATGGCGAGCACCGCGCGTTTGCGTGTGTCGAGCCGTGCGCGGGAGAGGCCGTACACGCGGCCGAAAAAGTCCAGGTTCTCGTCCACCGTGAGGTCGTCGTAGAGCGAGAAGCGCTGGCTCATGTAGCCGATGTGCGCCTTGATCGCGGGCGCCTCGCGGCGAACGTCGTAGCCCGCCACGTTTCCCTCGCCGCTGCTCGGCGCCAGCAATCCGCAGAGCATGCGAATCGTGGTGGACTTGCCGGCGCCGTTGGGGCCCAAAAAGCCGAAGATCTCTCCCCGCGCGACCGTGAGATCGAGCCCCTTGACCGCGACGAAGTCGCCGAAGCGGCGGGCCAGCGCGTGCACGGCGACGGTGACGGATTCAGCCGGCATCGGCCCGATCTCCCGACAACAAGGCGACGAAGACGTCCTCCAGCGAGGGTTCGATCGCCCGGTGGAGGCCGAGGACCAGCCCTTCTGCACGGAGAGCCGCCTCGGCGCGGGCGACGTCCGCGTCGATCGCCTGCACGATCAGATGCACCCGATCGCCGTACAGTCCGACGGCGCCGGGCGGAAAGAGCGGCCGCAGCAGGGCCGCGACGCGCCGCGGCTCGGCCGGTCGGAACTGCAGCAAGCGGCCCGGCAGCATCGCGCGCAAGCCCGCGGGATCGGCGATCGCCCGCGCGCGGCCCTGCGCGAGGAGCGCCAATCGGCTGCAGCGCTCGGCCTCGTCCAGATAGGTCGTCGCGACCACCAGCGTGGTCTGCCGCTCGCTGACCAGCCGGTAGAGCAAACGCCAGAAATCCCGGCGCGAGACGGGATCGACGCCGTTGGTCGGCTCGTCGAGCAGCAGCACCGGCGGCACGTGCAACAGCGCGCAGGCCAGCGCGAGCTTCTGCTTCATGCCGCCGGAGAGCTTGCCGGCGGGACGGGCGCGAAACTCGGCCAGGCCCACGAAGCCCAACAGCTCGTCTTTGCGGGCGCGGGCGTCGCGTGCCGGCAACCCGCGCAGATCCGCGAAAAAGTCCAGGTTCTCGGCGACGGTCAGATCGGCATAGAGTCCAAAGCGCTGCGGCATGTAGCCGATCGTGGCGGACAGACGCTCGCCGCCTTGCGCGACGGGCAATCCGGCGATCGTGGCGCTGCCCGCGCTGGGATCCAGCAGCCCCGCGAGCATGCGCAGCGTGGTCGTCTTGCCGGCGCCGTCGGGGCCCACCAGGCCGAAGATCTCGCCGCGCGCCACCTCGAAGCCGAGGCGATCGACGGCGAGCACGTCGCCGAAGCGGCGCGTCAACGCGTCGGCGCGGATCATGGGCCCAGGCGGATCGTCGCGTCCGCCGGCATGCCGGGCTTGAGCTCGAAGCGCGGATTCGCCACGTCGATGCGCACGCGGTAGACCAGCTTCACGCGTTCTTGCCGGGTCTCGACCGTGCGCGGCGTGAATTCGGCTTGATCCGAGATGAAGCTCACGCGGCCCGCGTAGGCCTTGCTGGGAAAGGTGTCGCTCGTGACGTCCACCGTCTGCCCCAGCTTGACGCGGCCGAGGTCCGTCTCGGGCACGTAGGCGCGCAAATACACGTCGTCGAGGCGGGCGATCGTCACGGCCGGCGCGCCCGGGGCCACCACCTCGCCCGGCTCGACGTGCTTGGCGAGCACCACGCCGTCCATCGGGGCGACCACGCGTGCCTGCGCCAGTTGCGTGCGCGTCAGGGCGAGCGCCGCCTCGGCTTGTTGCTCGCGGGCACGCGCCTCGGCGATCTGTTGCGGCCGGCTGCCCTCCTGCAAGAGCTTCAAGCGGGCCGCAGCCCCGTTCACGGCCGCCTGAGCGGCGACGTCGGCCTGGCGCGCGGCCTCGTGATCCTGGGCGGAAACGGCGCCTTCGCGGTACAGGCGCTCGTTGCGTTCATAGCGATCGGCGGCATCGGCGGCCAGCGCCTGCGCCTGCGCCAGCGCCGCATCCGCCGCGTCGATCTCTTTGGGCCGCGCGCCGGCCTGGGCGTCGGCCAGGCTGGCCTGGGCCATTGCCACATCCGCCTGACGGGCCGCGAGCTGGTCTTGCAGCGTCGCCGTATCGAGCGTGGCGAGCAATTGGCCCTTGTGCACCGTCTGGCCTTCGTCCACGGGACGCGCGAGCACCCGGCCGCCTTCGACGAAGCCCACGTCGGCGGTGGTGGTCTCGATCGTGCCGCTCACCTGCAAGGCCTCAGGCGTCGCACCGGTGCGACGGTTCATGGTCCACGCCCAGCCCCCGACCACCAGCGCGACGAGGAGCAGAAGCGGCAGAACGAGCTTGAATGCGCGGGGCATGGGCGATCCTCAACAAGCCGGAACCCGGCGAAAACTGGCGCTGAAACGGGCGAGCGTGATGCCGGCAGTGCTGATCAGCAGACCCTCGACCCAGGCGATCTCGGCGCCCAGATGCGCCAGCTCGGCCTCGGCCAGGAATTCCACGCCGACGTGAGCGGGCTCCAACCATTGCAAGCAGAAGCTCAAAGGCGAGGCCGCCTCTGCGTGTGGGAGCGCGCTCGCGATCGCCAGACGGGTCGCGACCTCGCTCAAGCTTAGGCCCGAGCTGGTCGGGCTGGCATCGGTAATTCCTTCGGAGCGAACGACGACGGGCATGAAGAGTACCTCGCGACGACCATGTCAGTGGCCACTGACATGGTATAGTATTCACTATACCTGTCCCCGTCAAGCCGGCCTTCTTTCGAAAGCCGGCGCGTCCATCGAGGCCCCATGACCCCGGATTCGCCCCCCTCAGACGACCTGACCGGCACCCAGGCGCGCATCGTCCAGGCCGCCCTCGAGCTGTTCGCGGAGCATTCCTACGAAGCGGCCACCACCCAGGCGATCGCGAGGCGCGCCGGCGTGACCGAAAGGACGCTCTTCCGTCACTTC
>DATNPP010000536.1:0-3476 GCA_036703175.1 Oscillatoriaceae cyanobacterium | reverse complement strand
CGCGGTAGTCCGCCTCGGTGCGGAAGACGCGCAGACGGCCCTGGGCCTCGCCGCCGTTGAGCGGGACGAAGGACGCCGAGGCCAGTAGCTCGTGCAGCAGCACGCGCGGCAGCTCTTCGCGGGGAATCGCCGCCACGATCGTTTCTTGCTGGTGATTGCCGGGCTTGAAGAGCAGCGGCAGCGTGGGATCGAGGTGGTCGCCGACGGTCGTGAAGAACGCGCGCAACGTCGCCTCGCCCATGTTGTCGATCTCGACCGTTTCGAGCGTGAAGAAGCGCTCGTTACGCTCCTGCAGGGCCAGGATGCCCAGGCAGAAGCGGCGCTCGGAGGACAAATAGAACTCGCGGTTGTAGCGGTCCAAATCCGCTTCGAGCTCCGCGAGCGTGATGCCGAGAATCTGCTCGGCGATGTAGTTCACGTGGAACTCGTAGCGCGCGTTGTTGAGAAAGTGGATCCGCGGCGGAATCGGCTGCAGCGCCTCGTCCAGCCGCTCGACGACAACCTTGACGAAGCGCTGCCCGGCCAGGAATCCCGACAGCTGGGAGAAGGCCTCCATCGTGAGACGCTGCGCGACCAGGGCCGGTACGGGACCGGCCTCGGCCGTGTGCAGCGCCTCGTGCGGGGCGCCGACCGATTCCATCGAGGACATGGGAGGCTCCAGATCGCCGCGGAACGGCGCTTACTTGTAGTGCTGACCGTCCGCCGCGACGCAGCCCGCCGGCACCAGGTGCCAGTTCTCGTGCGAGAACTGCTTGGGATCGATCACCTTGTGCGTCTGCACGTAGTCGATCAGCAGGTCGCGGATGCCCGTCGGCACGGCTTGCTGCACCGGCGCGTCTTTTAGCATCGTGAACCCGCCGCCGCCGTTCTGGCGGTACGAGTTGAGCGCCAGCGAGAACTTCTCGCCGTCCGTCACGGGCTTGCCCTGGTACGTCAGGTTCTCGATGCGCTGGCCCACGGGCTTCGTGACGTCGACGTCGTAGTCCACGCCCGAGATCATGTCGTAGTTGTACGACGGCACCTTGTCGTTGAAGATCGGCGCGCCCGGCTTGTAGTCGTTGTAGAACTTCGCCGAGGCCTCGAGGTAGTCTTTGAGCTGCTTGCCGGTGATCGACACCTTGGTGAGCGTGTTGTCGTAGACGTACAGGCTCGCGATGTCCGCCACCGAGACCTTGCCCTTGGGCACCGCCGCCGCGTCGTTGAACACGCTCGCCGCCGAGAGCTGCGCGCCCGTGTCGGCGCACTGCACTTCGTTGATGAAGTCGATGATCGGCGTGTCGTGCAGCAGCGATTCCTTGGCCGTCATCGCCTCGGTCGACGTGCCGATCGCCGATTGCACGTAGCCGAGCGTGGCCTCATGCGCGGATTTGACGGCCGCCATCAGCTCGGGGTCCGGCTTCGCGTGCCGCGTGTCGATCGTCCGGCAGTCCTTGGACGTCACCACCCAGCGGCCGTGCTCTCGGGTGAAGTGCAGGTCCACCTCGGCGAGGTGCGCGCCCCACTTGTCCGCCTCGGTCAGCAGCACGCCGTGCTCGACCTTCTTGGGAATGTTCTCGTGCGTATGGCCCATCAAAATGGCCGTGATCTCCGGGCAGGCGTCCGCGAGGGCCGCCGAGACGTTCTCGGGCGGCGCGCCGGCGCTCGCCGAGTAGCCGTCGAAAGTCGGCTCGTAGGGCGCGCCGAGGCCGGAGTGAATGATCACGACGATCGCGTCTGCGCCTCTGGCCTTTACCTCGGGGATCACCTTCTTGGCGCAGGCCACGATGTTCCGGAAATCCTGCTTGCCCTCGACGTTGTGGCGATCCCAGATCATGACGCCGGGCGTCGTGAAGCCCACGATCGCAATCTTGGCGCCGCCCACGTACCGGAAGACGTACGGCTTGTAGACGTACTGGTTCGTGCCGTGCTTGAAGATGTTCGCCGACAGGTAGGGATAGTGCGCCTCGCGGCGCGCCTTCTCGATGTACGGAATGCCGTAGTTGTACTCGTGGTTGCCTACGGCGAAGGCGTCGTAGTGCATGAAGTTGTAGGCCGTCACCATCGGATTGGGATCGCCCGCCGGCGCCACGCGGGCGCTCCAGTAGGTCAACGGCGTGCCCTGCAGCGAGTCGCCGGAATCCACGAGCAGCGTGTGGGCGTGCGTCGCGCGCAACTGCTTGACGACGGTGTAGACGCGCGCCAGGCCAAAAGGCGCGTCCTCGCTCTTGCTGAAGTAGTCGGTGGGGTAGATGTGCCCGTGGATGTCGGTCGTGCCCAGCACGGTCACGTTCAGCGTCTCGGGGGCCTTGGGCGCGGCGGCGGCGGGCATCGCGACGGCCGCCAACAGCGGCAGGCACGCGAGCGTCCGAAGAAACTTCAGCATGCGATTCCTCATCTGGTCAGGCTTCCCAGCAGGGAAGGGGGCTTTCTAAGCTGTTGTACCCCGTTTGGCCAGGCCCTCGCGCAGCGCCGCGAGCTGTGTTTGGTACTCCGGAATGCTGATGTTCTCGGTCCACATGATGAGCGCGTCTTCGTTGTTGTCCTGGTAGTAGCCCTTGCGGCGCCCCAGGCTCGAGAAGCCGAACTTCTCGTACATCTTCTGCGCGCCGTAGTTGCTCGCGCGGACTTCCAGCGTCACCCACTTGGCCCCCGCACGCTCGGCGTGCTCGACCAGATGCAGCATCAGGAACTCGCCGAAGCCGCGGCGCTGGAACTTGGGATCGACGCCGATCGTCGTCACGTGCGCTTCTTCGAGGATCAGCCAGTAGCCCGCGTAGCCGATGATCTCGCCGTCCTCGACGGCCACGAAGTAGCTGCTCGC
This sequence comes from Oscillatoriaceae cyanobacterium, assembly GCA_036703175.1. GTDB lineage: Bacteria > Cyanobacteriota > Sericytochromatia > S15B-MN24 > JAQBPE01 > DATNPP01. Next base: position 676 of record DATNPP010000536.1, on the reverse strand, counting down.
GGCGTTGGCGAGCTCGTGCTGGAAAGAGTTGAGCGTCCAGCGCTCGCCGAAGCAGGCCTTCTCGATTTGCACGACCCGCGGCAGGTCCGACGAGGTCATCTTACGGATTTGCGCCATGCCTGTTCTCTTTTGCTTGCTGGGCGGCTTCCCAGTTTACCACGGCCTGCGGCTCGCGCAGGTAGCGTGGCTCGAGCGTCTCGAGCTCGCTCGGGACGCCGGCTTCGAGGCGTTGCTCGGCCAGCCGGGCGACGGGCAGCCCCGAGGCGGCCATCAGCGCGTCCGACGGCACGAGGGCGCCAATTTCTTCCAGCGCCTCGCGATGGCGGCTCGCGCCCTCGCCGACGGCGAGCACGGGCTCGGTGGCCTCGGCGAGGATGGCGCGCCAGTCCGTGAACGGCATCAGCTCGGCGGGGCGGACGACGGTGAGGCGATCGCCCTCGACCCGGTAAAGCCCCGCGAAGACCAGCTGGCGGCGCGCGTCGAGCATCGCGCTCACGAGGTGCGGCCCCGGAAACTGAAAGGCCAGCGCGTCGAGCGTGCCGATGCCGTAGACCGGCAAGCCGAGGACCTGGGCGATCGTCTTGGCCGCCGCGAGGCCCGTGCGCACGCCTGTAAATCCGCCGGGGCCCATCGCCACGCCGATGCCCGTGTGCTCCTGCCGCGTGCGTCCGGAGAG
>DATNPP010000424.1:0-6077 GCA_036703175.1 Oscillatoriaceae cyanobacterium | reverse complement strand
AGGAAGAGGTGGTTCAGAACCTGCTCATGCTGCAACGCAATCGCATGCGCTACGAGGCCGCCAGCTCTGAGGAAGCCTACTTCCAGACCGAGATGAACGCGCTCGCGGCGGTGAACGCCGAGCGCTACTACCGCTTGATGGTGCACGGCGGCGCCGTGACCTGGAATCTGCGCGACACGCACATGGTCGACGTACTGAACCGCTTGTTGCAGCGCGAGGGCACCAAGGCGATTCTGTGGGAGCACAACACGCACATCGGGGACTTTCGGGCCACCCACGAGGGCGAGAGCGGCCACGTGAACGTCGGCCAGCTCGTGCGCGAGCGCTACGGCGACCAGGCGATCGCGATCGGCTTCGGCACCTATCGCGGCACCGTCACGGCGGCCTCGGCCTGGGACATGCCGGCGGACTTCAAGGTGGTGCCGCCGGCGCGGCCCGGTTCGTACGAGTCGATCTTCCATGCCTCGGGCGTGACGAACTTCTATTTGCCGCTGCGCGTGATCGGCGTGAACATCATGCCGGAGGGCTGGCTCTATCGCACGCGCGACGAGCGCGCGATCGGCGTGGTCTACGAGCCGGATCGCGAGCGCTTCGGCAACTACGTGCCCTCGCAACTCGCCAATCGCTACGACGCCTACCTGTACTTCGACGAGACCCTCGCCCTCGAGCCGATCGACCTGGGGCCGGAGCCGCCGGGCCTCGAAACCTACCCGAGCGGCTATTGAGAAGGAGGCGCACGATGGCGCAGCAAAAGGCGACCGACAGCGTGGCGAGCGAGCGCGCGCGCGCCGTCAACGTCCAGGCCGGGGACGTGCGCCTGGACGGCCGGCTCGCGGTGCCGCCGCGCGCACGCGGGCTGGTGATCCTGATTCACGGGGCCGGCATGACGCGTGAAGCGCCCAGCTTTCGCGCGACCGCGCAGGCGCTGTTCAGAACCGGCTTCGCGACCTTGCTGCTCGACCTGCTCACCCCCGAGGAAACCGCGCAAGATGCCTGGAGCGAGCACCTCAGCTTCGACGTGGGCTTCCGCGCGAAGCGCCTGGAAGGGGCGGCGCGCTGGGCGCTCGCCAATCCCGAGACGCAAGCGCTGCGCATCGGCTGCCTGGGCATGGGCACCGGCGGCGCGGTCGCGTTGCTGGTGGCCGCCGCGCAACCCGAGGTCGTGCACGCGGTGGTGTCGCTGGGCGGACGCCCGGATCTCGCGGGCACGGCCCTCGCGCGCGTCAAGGCGCCCACGCTCTTCGTGATCGGCAGCCTGGATCTGCCGGTGATTGCGCTCAACGAGGAGGCCTTCCGTCTATTGACCGCGCCGAAGGAGCTGAAGCTCGTGCAGGAGGCGAACCACCTCTTCGAGGCCCCCGGCACGCTCGAAGCCGCCGACCGGCTGGCCTGCGACTGGTTCGAGCGTTACCTCGCGCTGGGGGGCGGCGGCATGGCTTGAAGGCGGTGGCTCGCTTGTTCGTCGGAATGGTAGAATTCCCGCGAAAAGGAGCCTGCCATGTCCACCCAACCTCTGGTCCTCACCAAGCAGCACGGCATCGCGACGCTGGTGCTCGATCGCCCCGAGCGCATGAACGCCGTCAACTTCGAGACGCTGCTGGCGCTTCACGCGGCGCTCGAGAACGTCGCGGGGGACGGCGAGGTGCGTGCGGTGATCGTGACGGGCGCGGGCGAGAAGGCCTTCTGCGCCGGCGCGGACCTCAAGGAGCGCGCGACGCTCACGCCGGATCAGGTGCGGCGCTTTCTCAAGGGCATTCGCGAGGCGATGGACGGCATCGAAAACCTGCCGAAGCCGGTGATCGCGGCCGTCAACGGCCTCGCGCTGGGCGGCGGCACCGAGCTCGCGTTGGCCTGCGACATTCGCCTCGCGGCGGACAGCGCGACCTTCGGCCTCACCGAGACGACCCTCGCGATCATCCCCGGCGCGGGCGGCACGCAGCGCTTGCCGCGGCTCGTCGGCAAGGGCCGCGCCAAGGAGTTGATCTTCACGGGCCGGCGCATCGACGCCGCCGAGGCGCTCGCCATCGGTCTGGTCGAAGAGGTCGTGCCGGCCGATCGCCTTCTGGCCCGCGCGCAGGAGCTCGCCCGGCACATCGCCGAGAACACCGGGCCGGTGGCGATCGCCCAGGCCAAGTTCGCGATCAACCACGGCAGCGAGGTCGACCTCGCGACCGGTCTCGCGATCGAGTCCAAGGCCTACGAGCTCACGATTCCGACCGCCGATCGCACAGAGGCGCTCAAGGCCTTCGCCGAGAAGCGCAAGCCGGTGTTTCGCGGCGAATAGCACAACGAGATTTTAGCGGAAGCTTGACCTCGTTTTTACCTGATCCGGCCGGGTCGCCGCGATAACTTCCTCACGTTCACCTTTCGACGGAGGAAGCCATGATTCGCAAGCACTCGATCGCCCTCGTGATGGCCGCATCGTTCGCCCTCGCCGGCTGCGGCACACAGCCGATCGGCACTCTGGCGACCACGCACCTCGCCACGAACGCCGCCCCCAGCGTGTCGCTCACCAAGAGCGCGCCATCGGCCTCGATCGACGTCACCAAGGGCCCCGCGTCGATCGTGAGCTCGGGCAGCGCCTCGGCGCAATCCCCCGTCGCGCGTCAGCACGTGCTCAGCTCGACCCTGACGAAGACGGGCGACGTCGTGATGAGCGACGCCGAGCTGCAGGCCGACGCGCAATCGCAAGGCTACAGCGTGCAATCGCTGGACACGGGCATCAGCTCGCGCTTCGTCAAGGAGACGGGCACGATCCGCCTCACGGCCGGCGGCTACTCGATCGAGGTCGTCAACGGCTTCTTCCACAAGACGACCACCGTCTATCCGCTCAGCGGCACGGCGGACATCATCAACCAGCTGACCAAGCAACAGAACCAAAAGGCCGAGGTCAAGGGCACGCTCAACTCGGACAACTCGATCAGCGTCACCTCGGTGGAGCACGAGATCAGCCTGGGCTTTTTGACCAACTGGCTCACCAAGGGCAAGATCGAAGGCACCGTGAAGGATTGCTACGGCGTGAACCTCGAAGGCATCGAGGTCGACGCGATGAGCCAGCAGGGCTTCGTCTACCGCGCCTTCACCGGCTCGGACGGCCGCTTCTTCATCAAGACGCTGGAGCCCGGCACCTACACGGTCTCGGTCAACGCGATCGGGTACGCCGCCACGAGCGCGAGCGAGACGGTGGCCGCGCGCCACGCCGTGAAGCTGGCCGCGACCCTGGTGCCGCTGTCGGCCGAGGCGCCCATCGCGAGCGACGCTGCGGCGGTCGCGAGCGACACCGCGACGGCCAGCGACGCGAGCGACACCGCTTTCTAAGTTTCAAAAAAAAGTGGGCGCCGGGAAAACCCGGCGCCCGTTTTTGTTTTTAGAGCCAGGCGCGCCAAGAGTACGGATAATACCGTCCGTAAGCGCCGCCATATAGGTATGGATAGTAGTAGGACGACCCGTAGAGGTACGAGTACGGATAGTAGTAGTTGCCGTACAGCGAGTACGGGTAGTAGTAGCCGCCGTAGGGATAGTACAGGCTGCTGTACAGGCTGTAGGCGCCCAGGCCGTAGCCGTAGTAGGGCCAGCCGTAGCCGCCGAAGCCGTAGCCGCGGAAGCCGCCGTAACCATGGCCGAAGTGACCGCCGAAGCCGTGCATCCCGCCACCGTGGCCACCGCCACCGTGCGCCTGAACGCTGTACGCGTCTTGATTCAGGCCCTGAATCGCGCTCTCGGGAATGTTCACCAAGACCTTGCTGGCCTCAGAGGCCGGAATTCGCGCGGGCAGGGCGCTCGCCAACTGAGTCAGCGTGGGACCATGCGCGACGTCCAGCACGCTGCGGTCGGCGCTCTGCGCCTGCTGCGGCATGGGGGCCTGTTGCGCGGTGGTGCTCTGCGTCAGGGTCGGCGCCCCCGCGCAGCCGAAGGCCGTGAAGGTCGCGCCCACCAAGGCGGGAACCAGTATGCGACTGATCGATCGCATAATTGACCGTCTCCTTTCTTGGACAAGACACGCTGACCGTTGTGGATGTCAGCGGTATTCGGTACCCGAACACAGTTTCAGGATCGCTGGCGGCGGGCGACGGTACAACTCTTCCATCTTCGCCGTCCGAGCGCCGCATGGGCGCTTCGACACTGGATAAGAAGCGCGGAAGCAATGCATGGGTCCGCTCGATCGACAAAAGATCGAGTGCGGAATGCCGCCCGGCCCGCCTCGCGGCGTTTCGCGATCGCGGACGCGACGGTATGGGCCCGCTGCCCCGTCGCCATACGGCAAACGGCCTCGACCGGAGCGCCGATCAGACGGACCGATCCGGCCGTGTGCGGGCGATCGCCAGGCGGCATCGGGTTCTAAGCGGTCAATAGCCGCCCGTCGATTTCAGACCGGTGGCCGCGGACAGTGGATCAGCCGCGCGATGAGATGGCGATTGCGCGCCACCAGGTGATAGCCCAGCTCGATCAGCGGACGAATGGGGCGACTGTTCAGAACTCGTGCGAGGCGAGCGAACCCGAGCACGTCGAGCACATAGATCACCGCCCCGCCGGCCGAGAGCACCTGCCCTTCGGCGCTGACCACGTGGACCGCATGCGCGCACGCCGCGTAAAGCCCGGGATTCATCGGCGGGCTGGGGGCTTCCTGATAAGGCACCGGTCTCAAGCGATCCCGCACGTCATGTCGCCTGCACCAGGCGACGCAGCAAGCGCAGAACCCTCAATCCCCGTCCCAGAGTAGCCAGTCTTTCTCCATGCCCCCATTTCAGCATGCCCGGTCGCCTTTTCCAAGGGCTCGCCTTGATCTCGCCCGTCAAACCTCGTAAAATTCCCAAACCTGGCAAGCGCCGTGCGCTGCCTGTTCGCAACCTCAAAGGAGAGTTTAATGTCCGTCAACACCGTCAGCCAGCCGTCGCTCGACGAGCGCCGCGAGAAGATTCAACAGGGCGGCGCGCCCAAGTATCACGAGTCCGCCAAGGCCCAGGGCAAGCTTTTCGCGCGCGAGCGCATCCGATTGCTCGTCGACGCGGATTCCTTCAAGGAAGACGGTCTTTTCGCCAACTGCGAGGCCAAGGATCTGCCGGCGGACGGCGTGGTGACGGGCATCGGCACGGTGGGCGGCCGCCCGGTCGCCCTCATGGCGAACGACTCGACGGTCAAGGCCGGCAGCTGGGGCGCGCGCACGGTCGAGAAGATCATCCGCATTCAGGAGACCGCCGCCAAGCTGCGCATGCCGCTCTTCTACCTGGTCGACTCGGCCGGCGCGCGCATCACGGATCAAGTCGAGATGTTCCCCGGCCGCCGCGGCGCGGGCCGCATCTTCCAGAATCAGGTGCGATTGAGCGGCGTGATTCCGCAGGTGTGCGTGCTCTTCGGGCCCTCCGCGGCCGGCGGCGCCTACATTCCCGCGTTCTGCGACATCGTGATCATGGTCGAGGGCAACGCCAGCATGTACCTGGGCAGCCCGCGCATGGCCGAGATGGTGATCGGCGAGAAGGTCACCCTCGAGGAGATGGGCGGCGCACGCATGCATTGTTCCGTCAGCGGCTGCGGCGACGTGCTCGCCAAGAACGAGGAGGAGGCGATCGCCCTCGCCAAGCAGTACATCGCCTTCTTCCCGTCCAACGCCGCCAACGAGCCGCCTGCGGCCGAGCCGCGCCCCGTGGCCGCCGGCAAGCCGATCTCAGAGGTCGTCGTGCCCGAGGAGAACCGTCCCTTCGATATGATGGGCGTGATCACCCAACTCGTCGACGAGAACAGCTTCTTCCCGATCAAGAAGCTCTTCGCGCAGGAGCTGATCACCGGCCTCGGCCGCATCGACGGCCGCGCCGTCGGCATTCTCGCCAACCAGCCCAAGGTCAAGGGCGGCACCCTCTTCGTCGACTCCGCGGACAAGGCCGCGCGCTTCATGTGGCTGTGCGACGCCTTCAACATTCCGCTGCTCTTTTTGGCCGACGTGCCGGGCTTCATGATCGGCTCGCAGGTGGAGCGCCAGGGCATGATCCGCCACGGCGCCAAGATGATTTCGGCGATGGCGGACGCCACGGTGCCCAAGATCTCGGTGATCGTGCGCAAGGCCTACGGCGCCGGCCTCTACG
>DATNPP010000417.1:0-2329 GCA_036703175.1 Oscillatoriaceae cyanobacterium | reverse complement strand
CGAGAAGGTCTTGCCGTTCTGCGTGCGGGACAGGCTCACGGTCACGTCCTTGGTCTCGGTGCCGTCGCCGTTGTCGTGCCACTGCGCCTTGTGGTAGGCGCGCTGCACGGCATTGAAGTCGGCCTGATTGAGGTGGTGCACTTCCTGGACGCGATGCTGCTTCTCACGCTGGGCGATCAGCTTCTTGATGCGGGCCTGCAGGGCCTTGAGCTGGCCGATCGCCGCGCGACGGGCCTTCGCCTTGACGTTGGGCTTCGCGCTGGGCAACTCAGGCGCCGGCGGCGCGGTGACCGAGCCCGAGGCGCTCGCAGAACCGGAGGCCGAAGCGTCGGCCGAGCCGGAATCCGAGGCGTTCGCCGTGCCGGTGGCCGAGGCATCCGTGCTCACGGCGTCCACCGCGTACATCGCGGCGCCGGAGTCGTCCTGGCCGCCGGTGGCGCTGTAGCCTTCCGCGTCTTGCTCGTCTGCTTGCGCCTGAGCGACGTCGGACGAGGTCGTGGGATTCGACGCCTGCGAGCCGCTGAGGTTGCTGGGCGTCGTGCTCGTGTTGCCGCCGGTTTGGGTGTTGCCACCCGAGAAGTTGCCGCCGGTCTGGGTGTCGCCGGTCGCGCCCGGATTTCCGTTCGAGACCGTGCCGGGCATGTGCGCCTGGCCCATCGGATTGGGCGTCTGGCAGCCGGCCAAAGAAGCGAGCGCGACGGAGGTCGCGAGCATCGAGCCGAGTAGAATTTGAGCTTTCATGGAAGGGTGCCTCCTCTGACGTGGGGTTCGGTGCCGCGGAGCATCGCCCGCTGGACAGTTTCTATCTTCCCTGACAGCGATGACATGGGTGCTGACACGAAAGAAGTCCTTATGAAATCGGGTGATGACATGGCGAAAGGAGGCAAACGAGCGTTCCGCCCATCCCGGTGACCGGGCCGATTTTCACTCAGATCCAAAGCAATCGGGCTCAGATCTGGTGACCCCCACGCCGTCGATCAATGTCATCAAGCCCTGTGCGGAGGCCGGCGCCATTTCCGGCTAAGCGAGCTCGGGGCCGCCGAGCAGCGGCTTCGTCACGCGCTCGCGGAAGCGATCGGACCAGCCCTTGATGACGCCCTTGGCCAAAAGCGGCAGCGTGCCGCGCTGGCCGAGGAACTCGAGCAGCAGCGGCAGATGCTCCGCGCGCGGCACCGTGCCGCTCAGCTGCAGATTTTGAAGCTGCTGCAGCTGATGACGCGGATCCACCATCGTGCTCCATGGGAACTCGGGCGAGGCCAGCAAGCGCTGAATGATCGCGTAGGCGCGCTGGCGCTCGGCGCCGGCCGGAAACCAGTGCAGAAAGAGCGCGATGAGGTCGAGCGGCAACTCGGCCGTCACGCGGCGGCCCTTGAGGAAGGGGCCGGCGAAGGCCGGAAAGCGCGGATCTTCGAGCAGGCCCACGATCCAGGTGCGCCCGGTGGGCGAGACCAGAAACGCCTCGATCATCGAGAGCGCCTTCGCGCTGAGGCGGAACGAGGGCAACAGCGTCTCCATCAGGGCCAGATCACCGCCGAGCAGACGGTTCTTGAGCTCTTCGCGCAGCGGCCCCGCTTTCGGATGCAGCGCCACTTCCACGAGCTTGTCCGCCACGGCGCCCATCGCTTCGGGCTCGTCGGCCATCGCCATTCTCAGCAGGCCCGAAAGGCGGTCCAGCATCACGCCGTCTTTGGCGGCGCGCAGCATGTCCTGGATGATCCAGGGGTTTTCGACGTCTATGCGCGAGAGCACCAGCTTGGCGAAGAAGGGCAGCGCGATCGGCAAGAACTTGAAGCTGGGATCCGCGCGGTAGACCACGCCCTCCAGCGAGGCCGAGGTGCGCGTGAGGAACAAAAAGCGCTCCGGCAGGCGGAACGGATACTGCCGCACGATCGCGTAGAAGCGGTCCGAGACCTCCTGCAGCGTGTAGCGCTTGTCCGTGAAGCCCAGCTGGGCCGCCCAGACGTCCGTGAAGATCGGCAGCAGCGCCTCGCGCGGCGTCTCGGCGGGCACGATGCCCGCGTTGACCATGTCCTCGAGGAAGGCCGGCCAGTCCTGCTGAATCACGTGAATGAACATCTCGACCAGCTGCGCCTGGAAGGCCGGATCGATCTCCTCGACCATGCCGAAATCGAGGTAGACCACGTTGCCCTCGGGCGTCACGAACAGATTGCCGGGATGCGAGTCCGCGTGGAAGAAGCAATCCTCGAACACCTGCTTGGTGAAGGCGCGAATGACGACCTCGGCGATCTCGATGTAATCGATGCCGGCCGCGCGAATCGCATGCTCGTCGTCGAATCGGTAGCCGTAGATGCGCTCCTGTGCCAGCACG
>DATNPP010000413.1:0-10149 GCA_036703175.1 Oscillatoriaceae cyanobacterium | reverse complement strand
TGTTGCCGCTGTCGGTCGGCTTTTTGCTCATGGGGCCGCTCTCGGGCTTCCTCTCGGACCGCTGGGGCGCGCGCTGGTTTACGGTCGGCGGCCTGTCGCTCACGGTGCTGGGATTTCTCGGCTTGATGATACTGCCGCTCGACTTCGCCTACTGGCAGTTCGCGGTGCTGCTCGTCGTGCTCGGCGTCGGGCTCGGCATGTTCGGCGCGCCCAACACCGCCTCGATCATGAACGCCTCGCCGCCGGACATGCGTGGCGTCGCCTCGGGCATGCGCGCGACTTTCCAGAACACGGCCATGACCCTGTCGATCACGCTCATCTTCACGCTGGTCACGATCGGGCTGGCGGGCGGGCTGCCCGTGCGGCTGTATCAGGGGCTGACTTCCGCGGGCGTGCCGACGGCCGTCGCGATCCCAATCGCCCATCTGCCGCCCACCGGCGCGCTCTTCGCGGCGTTCCTCGGCTACAATCCGCTCGCCACGCTGCTGCCACCCAGCGTGCTCGCAGGGCTGGCGCCGGCGGCCAAAGCGCATCTGTTGAGCCAGGCCTACTTTCCGACGCTGATCGCGGCGCCGTTCAAGTCCGGCGTGGCGATCGCCTTCGCGTTCTGCGCGATCGTCTCGCTGATTGCGGCGATCGCGTCGTCGTTCCGCAGCTCGCGCGTGCCGAAAAAGCGCCCTTGAGCAGAAAAGTCGACCGCGCCGTCGGCGCGGTCGCGTCAGCCTTCGTCCGGCTCGTCGCCGTCCTCGTCCATGAACACCTCGGCGAGGTGCGCGTCGAGGTAGCGGCTCTCGGCCACCTGCGCGAGCGCCTCGCAGGCCATGGCCTGGCGATCGGTGATCGGATCCGACAACGGCACCAGGCGCACGGTGCGGCGATCGTCGATCAGATCGATCGCCGCGCTGTCGTCTTCCATGCGGCTCAGCCGCAGGTAGTCGAAGCCGTTCACGTTGATGTTAAGGCGCTTGTTCACGACGATCGTCGCGCCCTGGTCCTTGGCGAAGACGCGCATCACGTAGCCTTCGCCGGAAGTGCGCACGCGATCCTCGAAGATGTCGGTGTACCGGACGTGTCCGAGGTCGCGCAGAATGCGCACCATGTCGCGGCGGTTCGAGACGATGCCTTCATCCACGATGCAGGGAATCTGGTTGCGGCTTTCGCGCTCGTCCATCTGGATACCCCCTTTCTCGGCACAGTCCGGTTACCGGACTCGAGTCCGTCAAATAGGGTGAGCCCTGAGTCAGTATATCACGCGAATGGCGCCCAAACCCAGGCAGGAAGCGGATGTTTCCCGAATTTTGGTAAACGTCCGCTTTGCCGTTTCCGGGTCGAAACGGCCTCATGCGTTATGTTCGAGCGAACGGCCGAGGGCTGGCCTCCCAAGGGGCGCTTGCCCTATAATCGAAAGGATGCTCGATATTCGTGCGCTCAACCAACAAATTCACGCGATGACGGCGGATCTGTTCCAACAGGCCGACGCGAGTTCCGAGCGCCTGGAAGCGGCGCTGGCGCTGCTGCGGCGCGGCGCGGCGGAGAATTCGCCCCTGCTCGAGCGCCTGGAGGCCTTCGCGGCGCTGCGCGAGCCGCCGTGGATGGTCGCGCAGCCGGCCGAGGCGCTCGAGACGACGCGCGCGCTGCCGGCGCTCGCCGCGCCCTACAGCGTCGTGGCGACGGACGGCTCGCAAATCGCGCCGAGCCATCACGAGATCGCGCTGTGCTATCTGCTGAACGTCGGCCGGATTCTCTACACCTACGGCACCGGCGAGCGGCCGTTGCAGGACAGCTTTCCGCAGCTCTTTCATCGCGAGGCGGACATGCGGCCGAGCGTGGGGCGCAGGCGGGTGAGCATCAACGAGGAGCTCATCGCCGCCTTTCGCAATCTGCATGAGGCGAAGTCGCTGGTCGGGCTCGCGGAGATGGCCTGCGAGCGGGGGCATCCGGCGATCGCCATGCAGGACGGCACGCTGATTCAGTGGATGCTGGAAGACAAGCCCGAGGATTTTCAGGACGAGTTGCTCGAAGGCCATCTCGAGGCGCTCAACCGGTTGCGCGATCTGCGCGTGCCGGTGGTCGGCTATCTCTCCAGCAGCCGCGCGACGGACGTGGTGAACCTGTTGCGGCTGGTGGCCTGCCCCAAAGCCCGCCTGGAGTGCGAGCGCTGCGCCTGGAACGAGCCGCCTTGCGAGGGCCACGTGCCGCTGTCCGACCGCCGCATGTGGGCGCGCCGGCTCGCGGTCGGGGAGCGATCGCCGATCTTTTACAGCACCGCCAAGATCCTCGCCAAGTACGGCGCGCATCGCGTGGCCTTCTTCTACCTGCACGTGGGCGCGGAAGTGGCCAGGCTCGAGGTGCCGCTGTGGGTCGCGGAGGACGACGCGCTGCTGGATCGCGTGCACGCCTATGCCTACGACCAGGCGCAGAAAGGCATGGGCTACCCGATTTCGCTGCAAGAAGCCCACAACCAGGCCGTCGTGAGCCGTGAGGATCGCCAGCGCTTCTTCTCGCTGTTGTCCCAGCGCATGCAGCAGGCGGGCATGACCGTCGCGGTGTCGAACAAGCAGCTCAAGAAACGAGTGGGGGTCGTATGACGACGAAACTGTCTTCTCGGCGCGTCGGCGAGGTCGTCGAGAGCGCCACCACGCACCTGGTGGCGCAGGCCCTGCGCGCGCCGGACGACGGCTTGGTGATGCCCAAGGCGCCGCCTTTCGGCTCGTTCGTGCGCATCGGCCTCGAAGAGGGCGAGCAGGAGATCTTCGGGCTGGTCTACCACGTGGAGACGAAGAGCCTGGATGCCGCGCACCGGCCGGTCGCGCTGAATTTGAGCCGTCAGGAGCTGCGCGAGCAGCAGCCGCAGATCTTCGAGCTGTTGCGCACGGACTTCTCGGTCGTGATCACGGGCTTTCGCGAGCGCGGCCAGTACCGCCACTTCCTGCCGCCGTTTCCGCCGCAGGTGCACGACTTCGTGTACGCCTGCGCGCCCGAGGAGGTCATGGCGCTCACGGAGCGGCTAGATTTTTTGCGCACGGTGCTCAGCTTCGCCCAGGCGCCCAGCGATGAGCTGGTCGCGTCTTGCTTGCGCCAGGCGCACGCGGCGCGCGAGGGCGATCGCGCGTTCATGGTGCGCGCGGGGCGCACGCTGTCGAACCTGCTGCGCAACGACTACGACCGCTTGAACGCGGTGCTGGAGCGCCTGCGCGTTTCGGACCAATAGGAGAGAATATTGCCCTCTCCCCCGGAGGGTGGGAGAGGGATGTTGGCGACCCGTCCAGGGGAGCCAACCGGGAGAGGGGGCGACCGCGAGTCGGCCGCAATTCCCAACTGGCGTGAACCGTTACTGGCCTGGGGTCGCCCCCGCTCCCGATTTCACCGCCTGCACGGCAGTGAAATATCCCTCTCCCACCCTCCGGGGGAGAGGGCAATGCCGCTACGAAGTCGCGAGCGCCAGCGGCAACGGGGCTTGCTCGACCGAGGCGATCACCCCCGGGAACAATCGCGCGGCCGACTCGTAGAACGGCGTCGGCTCTCCGCTGACCATGAAGCGATGCGACGGCGTGCCCGTCGCGCGCGGCCCGAGCAGGCGCGCCGCCACTTCGATCGCGCGCGCCGCCGGATCCACGAGCGCCACGCGCGATCCCAGCACGCGCTGAATCAAGGGCGCGAGCAGCGGATAGTGCGTGCAGCCGAGCACGAGGCAATCGGGCAGATCGGCCAGAAAAGGCGCCAAACAAACACGCACCACCGCCTCGGCCTCAGGGCCGTCCCAGCGGCCGCTCTCGACCAGGGGCACCAACGGCGGGCAAGCCACCTCGCGCACCTCGGCGTCGGGCGCCAGCGCGCGAATCGCCTTGCCGTAAGCGCCCGAGCGCACGGTGCCCTCGGTCGCGATCACGCCGATGCGCCGGCCGCGCGCCACGGCCGCCTCGGCGCCGGGGCCGATCAAGCCCACGATTGGCACGGACAGCTCGCCCACCAGGCTCGGCAACGCGAGCGCGGACGACGTGTTGCACGCGACGACGATCAGCCGGGCGCCGGCCGCTTGCAGCAGCCCCACGATCTCGCGATTGAACGCCAGAATCTCGGACGCCGGCCGCGGGCCGTACGGCACGCGCGCCGTGTCGCCGAAGTAGAGCACGGACTCGCCCGGCAGCTGACGAAAGACCTCCCGAACCACCGAGAGGCCGCCGATGCCGGAGTCATAGAGGCCGATGGGGGCTGTCACGACGGTCCTTTCTGGGGGGGCGCCCACATAATCTAACATGCCCGTTTTTGCCCCGGTAGTGCTAAGATCACACGGCTTTTGCGGCGAATTTTGAATCCCGGCTCGTCCGGCGTAAAGGTGCCTTGTGGGGGTATAATCCTCCTAAAGTGCGCCAGGACGCGGTTCTGGGTTATGTTTCACCGCAGGCGCACGCGAAGCGCCACGCGGCCGTAAATCGACACCGCCAGGCCTGCCGCCATCAGGAGGACCACCGTGTTTAACGATCCGGACGAGTTCGCGAGCGAGATGCCCGCGACCGAGTACGAAGAAGACGAAGAATATTACGACGAGGACGAGGAAGAAGGCGAGGACTACGAAGACGAGGAAGAAGCGCCTGCCGGACGCGTCAACGTCGTTCGTAACGCCATGTTCGCCGTCGCCGCCGTCATCGCGCTGGCAGCCGGCGCCTACGTGCTCGCCGTCAACTTCATGCCGGACACGGTGAACAGCCTCGTCAACAATCTGCCCTTCGTGAGCCACACCGACCAGACGCAGACGGCCGAGGCGCCGGCTGCCGGCGGTGAGGTGGCGCCGCCTCCGGGCGGCGATCAAGCCACCATGCCGCAGGCCCCGCACCATCACGTGCACCACCCGATGGCGGGCAACGCCAGCGGCGCCGTGGCGCCTGCCGTGGCGAACGGCGCGCGCGCGGGCGAGGCCTCTTCAGCTGAGCTGCCGCAAGGCGCCGCGCCGAAGCCGCACGCCATGCCGCCCAAGCCGATGCCGAAGCCCGTCGCCAAGCCGAAGCCGCTGGCGCCGAAGCCCGCCGTCAAGCCGGTGGCGAAGCCTCATTGGGTCGCGAAGCACCCGGTGGCGCGTCGCTGGCCGGTGCGCAGCCGCTACGCCGCGCGGCCGTATGCGCGTCGCTACGCTTACTATGGGCACCGCTACGCACGTCCCGTGTACCACCGTCCCGCCTACCACCGTCCCGTCTACCGGCGCCCCGTCGCCGCAGCCCCGCACTACGGCCACTATGCCGTGCAGGTCGGCTCGTTCTCGAACGGCGCCAACGCCGCGGCGCTCGCGGGGCGATTGCGTGCCAAGGGGATTCCGGCCTACGTGTCCGGCGCGGGCACCAGCTACGCCGGCGCCGGCTACATGGTCCGCTCGGTGGCGGTGCACAGCCGCGCCAGCGCCAACAACCTGTTGGCCCAGTATCGGCGCGCCGGCTATTCGGCGCGGTTGATCTCGGTCGGCGGCGGCGCGATGGCGGTCGAGGCCGGCGTCTATTCCAGCCACGCGGCGGCCCAGGCGGCGATTTCTCGCCTGAACGCGCGCGGCCTCTTCGGCCTGATTCACCAGACCAGCGGCGGTACGCCCGTCTCGCACGGCCTGGCGCGCGTCTGGATCGGTGGCTATTCCACCCGCGCCGGTGCCCTGACCGAACTGCGTCGTCTGCAGGCCCTGGGCGTGCCGGCGGCGGTGGTCAGCTACTAAGGAGGCCGGCATGTTCGTGTTGCGCGTGAACGGCATGACTTGTGAGAACTGCGTGCGCCACGTGCGCGAGGCGCTCGAGCAGGTGCCCGGCGTGCGCGACGTGCGCGTCGACCTCGCCGAGGGCCGCGCGACGGTGGAAGGGGACGCCGATCCCCAACTGCTGGTCGCCGCGCTCGACGAAGAAGGCTACGAGGCGATGATCGCCTAGCAGGCGAAAGACGAAGGTCCCCGGCGTCGTTTTGACGCCGGGGACCTTTTTTGATGGCTAGGAACTCAGAATCAGCGTCAGCACCGTTTCGAGCAGCTTGCGGTCCGCTTCGCTCGTGCAGACGTCTTCCACGATCTGGCGCTTGCCGGTCGGCGCCTGGTACTCCAGGCGGGTCTTGCCGTCTTCTTCGAAGCGGCGGACGAGCTGAAGCTTGCCCTGCTTGGCCATCACCGCCGTGAGCAGTTGCTTGAGCACGGCCTGGATCAACTGGCTGGTGTCCACGGCCGGCGCCGGCTCCGGGGCGGCTTCGCCCGATTCGGGCTCGAGGCCGTGCTGAATGCGGGTGAGCTGCGCGAAGAGGGCCTCGCGCTGCGCGCGCGTCTTCTCGACCAGGTCTTGTTGCTTGGCGAGCAGCGCTTCTTGCTGCTGGGCGAGCTCCTTGAGGCGCCGATGGGCGCCACGCAGCTCGAGGCGCGGATCGTACTCGCCTTCGATCTGGCGCTCGCGGCGGTATTCCTTGAGCGTGTGCCCCTCGTCCAGCCAGGACTTGAGGCCCTTGAGCTGCTCGACGTCCTCGTCGTTGAACACGCGGTGGCCCTCCGCGTTGCGGCAGACCTCCCAGTTCATGTAGGCGATCCAGGTGCGCACGAGCGAGGGCGAGATGCCCAGCTCCTTGGCCACCTCGGAAGTGCTCCACTCGCGCGCGTCGTGCTCTGCCATCGTGATCACCGGTTGTTCGTCGGCCGCTACGGCCAGGCTTGCCGTCTGGAACATGACGTCTCCTCGGGCCTGCGGGTTCACATAATCCGAGGCGATTGTGACATGGCCGCGACGTCGAAGACTGTGACGGAGGCCCCATTTTCGTTGCGAGGCCTGCTTCGCCCTTCGGAACGGCGCACGCGGATGCTACACTCGGCCTGGGAGGAAGCCATGCCGGTTCGCCATGCCTGGAATCTGACGCCGAAAGAGGCGGTCGCCCTGCAACGCGAGCTGGCGACCGAGATTCGCTGCGAGGACGACTTCGGCCCCATCCGCACGATCGCCGGCGTGGACGTCTCGATGGATCGTTTCGCGACGGACGGCTTCGCGGCGATCGTGGTGCTCTCCGTGCCCGATCTCGAGATCGTCGAGGTTTCGGGCGTGCGCATGGCCATTCCGATGCCCTACATTCCGGGCTTGCTCTCCTTTCGCGAGGTGCCGCTCGTCATGCGCGCCTGGGAGGGCTTGAAGATTCAGCCGGATCTGCTGGTCGTCGACGGGCACGGCATCGCCCATCCGCGCCGCATCGGCATCGCGAGCCACGTCGGGCTGTTGCTCGACCGGCCGGCGATCGGCTGCGGCAAGACGATTCTGGTCGGGCGCTACGCCGATCTGGGCGAGGCGCGCGGCAGCACGGCGCCGCTGGTCGACCATGGCGAGGTGGTCGGAGAGGCGGTGCGCACGAAGAACAGGGTGAATCCGGTTTTCGTGTCGTGCGGTCACCGGATTTCGCTGCCGACCGCCGTGCGCTGGATTCTGGAGTGCGGCCGTGGATACCGCTTGCCCGAGCCGACGCGCCTCGCTCATCTGGAATCGAACCGTCTGCGGCGCGGGGGGTGAAATCGGTGAAAATCGGCCCATGAAGCGCATGTTCGCGTCGTGTTTGGCTGGCAATCCTATTGCCCACTTGATTTCAGCTTGCTTGTAGCTAAAATAGAGGGATGTCTTCGCCTGATCGAAAAAGAATTCTTATCGCCGACGACGAACCGGATCTCGTACGCATTCTTTCGATTCTGCTGCGGGCGATGGGCTATGATATCGACGCCGCGCCGGATGCGCGCACAGCCATTCAGATGGCCATGAGCTCGCCTCCCGATCTGGTGATTCTAGATGTGATGATGCCCGGCCTGAACGGCTACGAGGCATGCGGCAAATTGAAGGGCGATCCGGCGACCAAGCACGTGCCGGTGCTGATGATCTCGGCCAAGGTGCAGCAGGCGGATCGGCTCTCGGGCCTGGAGGCCGGCGCGGATGCCTATTTGGGCAAGCCCTTCGAGAACAGCGAGCTGTTGCGCCAGGTGCGCCGGCTGCTCGGTGAGGCGGAGAACGCCTAGGCCGTCGCGGTTTTCGCCTTGAACGGGTGATCGGGCAGCAGCTTGTTGAGCACGTAGTGCGTGAACTCGCTGGCGGCCACGCTGCCGGCCGCGAGCTTGCAGCCGATTTCGAGCGCGCCCAAGCCCAGCTTCTTGCCCGTCGCGGGAAAGCGCGTGGCGAGCAACGCGCCCACGCCGACGAGCAGCACGCCGCCGATCGCCCCGGCGATGAGCTTGTGCTTCATCACGAGGTTCTCGATCGGGGTGATCACGTGATCGAAGATCGGATCGGCGAGGTGCTTGCAGAACCAGTCGGCGGCCGGCTGCACGATCCGATTGGGCAGCACCTTCGAGAGCGTCTTGACCAGCCAGTTGCCGCCCGTACGGCTCCACACCGTCGCCGCGAGGGTGCCGATGCAAAACGCCGCCGCGCCGGCGACGAGCCCGGGCGCGCCGAAGGCCAGCAGTCCTGCGCCGGTGAGTGCGCTGCCGAGGCCCCATACGCCCCAGCCGAGGGCGTCCGAGGCCACGTGGCCGGCGTACTCGGGGGCGGTCCACTGTCCCTTGCGGTAGCTCTGGCTGTCCAAAAGCGCTTGCAGCGCCGCGCCCTGGGCCACGCCGCTGACGACGCCGCCCACGACGTGCTTCACGCCGCCCAACGGCGCGGCTTGCGTGCCGACCATGTTGTCGACGTCACCCACCGGGTTCTTCGGCGCGTGCTTGACCACGAAGCTGCCGACGCGATGGCGTATGGGATGGCTGGGCTGCACGGACACGGGGTATTCCACTCCTCCACGTCCTTATCCCGCTTCGGCGTCGCGAACTTGAATAGGCTATCCGAAATTTAACAGTGTCTTACCACGGGCCTTAACCAGGCGAAAGCCGGGCCCCTCAAGAGGGACCCGGCCTTCGAGATGCAGGCAGAGCGAGGAAGCCTACATCAAGTTCGCCTTCTTCAGCGTCTCCTGAATCTCGCGCACGGCCTTGGTGAGGTCCTTCACCTCGTCCGAGTTGCGCAGCTCGGCGGTCGCCTCGGCGGCGCTGGCCGAGATCTCACGCGAGAAGCGGCCGGCGGGCGAGTTCGCCCAGTCGTGCGCGATCTTGGCCGAGGTGCTCTCGGCGAGCTCCTGAGCCGCTTTGAAGGTGGGGTTGTTGGTGAGGTCCTTGAGCATCTTCGCGACGGGCGAGTTGGCGAGCTCTTCGGCGGCCTTGGTGTAGGAGGTGGTGCCGAAGTCGCGCACCTTCTGCACGGTCGGGTTGTTCGCCACGTCCTTGGCGAGCTCCTGGGCGGCCTTGACGGCCGGCGAGTTGACGAGCTGCTCCGCGGCCTTGACCGCGGGGTCGGCCAGCACCGCCTGGGCGGACTTGACCGCCGGCGAGTTCAGCAGCTCCTGCGCGGCCTTGAGGTCCGGCAGCGAGGCGCGAATCTGGCTCACGAGCTTGCGAACCTTGAGCGTCTCCTGCTCGCTTTGCAAGCCGTCGTGGATCAGCTGGCACAGCAGGGTCTGGTAGCCGATGTTCAGCTCGGCGGCCAGGTCCTTGGCGAGGTTCAGGTCCTCGACGGACAGGCGCAGCGAGATGGCCTTCTTGGGGCTGGTCTCGGCGAGCTTCTCGCCGGTCTCGGCCTCGTGGGCCTCGTGCTCAGGGGCGTCGATGCTGGGTTGGGTGCCGTTGAATTCGGGCGCTTCGGTGCTGGTGGTCATCGGGTCCTCCGTATATACAATCGCTTCGATGTTGGCATTGTATATACACGTATATACTTCCGTCAAGCGGAAGTTTCAAAAAAGCTTGAAAGAAACCCCGAATTCGCTCGCTGATGCCCTTCCCGCTCAGATCATCCAGCCCGGCGTCCCCTCCCCTCGGCGGGGGGGAGGGACGTTGGCGACCCGTCCAGGGGAGCCAACTGGGTGGGGGAGTCTCTTAGCGGACCGCCGGGAGACTCCCCCACCCAGCCGAAGCCCCTGAACAGGGCTTCGGCGTCCCTCCCCCTCGCCAGGGGGAGGGGGCGCGCGGCGTGATTACGAGCGCACGAGCGGCTTGTACTTGATGCGATGGGGACGCGCGGCGTCGGCGCCGAGGCGCTTGCGCTTGTCCTCTTCGTACTCCTGGTAGTTGCCGGGGAAGTAGACGACCTGGCTGTCGCCCTCGAAGGCGATGATGTGGGTCGCGATGCG
>DATNPP010000401.1:0-19995 GCA_036703175.1 Oscillatoriaceae cyanobacterium | reverse complement strand
CGAAAGATCACGCCGGCGGGCGCCGTGACGACGTTCGCCGGCTCGAGCACCGCCGGCTCGGCCGACGGCGCGGGCAGCGAGGCCAGCTTCGACTTGCCGTCGGGCCTCGCGTTCGACGCGAGCGGCAACCTCTACGTGGCGGATCAAGGCAACAACGAGATTCGCATGATCACCCCCGACGGCGTGGTGAGCACGTTCGCGGGAAGCACGGTGGCCGGGGCGAAGGACGGCGTCGGCGCTGCCGCTTCGTTCCGCAAGCCGACGGGCGTGGCGTGCGGAAAGAACGGCGACCTCTACGTCGCCGATTCCGGCAACGACACGATCCGGCAAATTTCCTCCACCCGCGACGTCACGACCCTCGCGGGCAACGGAACGCCGGGCGAGATCGATGGTCCGGCCCTTTCGGCGAGCTTCGATTCACCGCGCAAGCTCGCCTTCGACGCCTCTGGCCACCTCTACGTGTCGGACTATTCCAACGACGAAGTGCGCGAGCTCCAGTAGCGTCCCGCCACGAGGAACGAAAAACGATGTCCAAGACTGCTCTCCTTCTCCGCCTGCTGTCCCCCGCCGCCATGCTCATGGCCGGCTGTCAGCTCGTCTCGCCGGTTCATCCGAGCGGCGCGACCCTCGTGATCGCCCCCCGCGTGCCGGGTCGCCACCTCCAGGCGCTGTTCGGCGCCTACACCCTCGCGTCGATCGATCACCTGACGATCCAGCTCTTCGACACCTCGAGCGGCTCGCCGTCGCTGGTGCAATCCGGCGATTTGTCCGGCGCGTCGATTCCCACGAGCGACGTGAGCTTCTCGAACCTCAAGCAGAACACGACCTACAAGATCCAGGCGATCGCCTACGCCACCGACGACGACTCGACGCCGATCAGCGTGGACGCCTCCTCGACCGTCGCACTCGAGACCACGAACGACGACGCGCCGACGCTCGGCACCGTGCCCGTCGTGCTGCGAGACCGCGTTTTCAACGGCGCGGGCAGCGCTTCGGGGGCCGATATCCAGGCCGGGGCCTTTCTGCCGGACGGCATCGTGACCACCCTGGCCGGCTCGAGCAGCTCGGGCTTCGTGGACGGCACCGGCTCGAGCGCCCGTTTCAGCTTCCCCGAGAGCGTGGCGATCGATGCGAGCGGCACCGTCTACGTGGCCGACACGAGCAACAACGAGATCCGCAAAATCACGCCCGAAGGCGTCGTGAGCACCCTCGCCGGCTCGACGACCGCCGGCTCGGCCGACGGCGTCGGCACCGAGGCCGGCTTCTACCAGCCGAACGGCGTGGCGGTCGACGCGAGCGGCACCGTCTACGTGGCGGACGCGGGCAACAACGAGATTCGCAAGATCACGCCCGACGGCCTCGTGACGACGCTCGCCGGCTCGATGACCTCCGGCTCGGCCGACGGCACCGGTTCGGCCGCCCACTTCGACCAGCCCTACGGCGTGGCGGTGGACGCGAGCGGCAACGTCTACGTGGCGGATCAGAACAACAACGCGATTCGCAAGATCACCCCCGCGGGCGTCGTGACCACCCTCGCCGGCTCCTCGTCCGCCGGCTCGGCCGACGGCAGCGGCGCGGCGGCCAGCTTCAACGCTCCCTGCGCTCTGGCGGTGGACGTGAGCGGCGATGTGTTCGTGGCCGACTCCAGCAACCACGCGATTCGCCAGATCACCCCGGATGGCGTGGTGACGCCCCTCGCCGGCGGCGTCGCCGGTAATATCGACGGTACCGGCGCCGCGGCGGCCTTCCGCTTTCCGAACGGCATCACCGTGAGCGCCGACGGCGTGCTTTACGTCGCCGACGCCGGCAACGATGAAATCCGCGAGGTGAAGTAATGTTCCGAGCAGACCCGAGCCAACGAAAGGCAAAGCGCATGAAACCCAGCCACCTCTCCCTCCTCGCCGCCTTGGCCCTCGTCGGCTGCAGCGCGATGCCCGGCCAGCAGCCGGTGACCGCCTACGGCTATCTGCGACCCACCGGCCAGGACGGACGGCTCCTCGCCGTCGTGAGCCCCTGGACCGCCCAGGACATCGACCACGCCGTGCTCACCCTCTCCTCCGGCGACACCCTCGTCTCGACCCTCACGATCGCCAAGGCCGACCTCGCCCGACGCGTCGTCTTCGCCAACCTCAAGCAGGCCACCACCTACACCGTGCAGGCCAGGGCCTACCACGACGCCTCCGGCACCGTCGAAATCGACGACGCGAGCGTCCTGCCCACCAGCTGCACCACCACCTTCACCACGTCGCTCGACCCCGACGTCACCTTCGGCAACATCGCCCTGCAACTTCTCGATCGCACCTTCTCAGGCAGCGCCACCGGCGGACTCTCCGTCCGGGCGGGCCAGGTGCTCAATCCCACCGAGGGCGAGGCGATCGCCTTTTCGACGCGGACGCTGAGCGTCTTCGCCGGCGCGACCTCGAGCATGGGTACGCTCGACGGCACCGGGACGAGCGCCCGCTTCAACTTCCCGAGAGCCCTGGCGGTCGACGCGAGCGGCACCATCTACGTGGCGGACTCGAGCAACAACGAGATCCGCAAGATCACGCCCGAAGGCGTCGTGAGCACCTTCGCCGGCTCGACGACCGCCGGCTCGGCCGACGGCACCGGCACCGCGGCCCGCTTCAACTTCCCCACGGGCGTGGCGGTGGATGCGAGCGGCACCGTCTTCGTGGCGGATTTGCACAACCAAGAAATTCGCAAGATCACGCCCGCAGGCGTCGTGAGCACCTTCGCCGGCGCGACGACGACCGGCAACGTCGACGGCAGCGGCCCGGACGCCCGCTTCAACTACCCCTACGGCGTGGCGGTGGACGCGAGCGGCACCGTCTTCGTGGCGGACGAGGACAACGACGAGATCCGCAAGATCACCCCCGCGGGCGTCGTGAGCACCCTGGCCGGCTCGACGACCGCCGGCTCGGCCGACGGCACCGGCGCGGACGCCCGCCTCAACACCCCCCTGAGCGTGGCGGTGGACGCGAACGACGACGTCTACGTGGCGGACGAGAACAACAACGAGATCCGCAAGATCACCCCCGCGGGCGTCGTGAGCACCCTGGCCGGCTCGACGACCGCCGGCTCGGCCGACGGCACCGGCGCGAGCGCCCGCTTCGACATGCCCGTTTCCGTGGCGGTCGACCGCAACGGCAACCTCTACGTGGCGGACTATCTGAACCACGCTTTTCGCTACGTCACCCCCTCGGGGGCGGTCACGACCCTCGCCACCGGCCTCAGGCTCCCGTGGGGGGTGGGCACGGGGGCGAGTGGCGTTTACCTCACGAACTTCGATCAGATTTTGACGCTCCGGTGAGCCTTCCCTTCTCCCTCGTTACGTCCTTCGAAAGGCGGCGCCTCATGAAACTTCGCACCCTCACCTTCGCCCTGTCCCTCGCGTTGCTCGGCTGCAACTCGCCGGCGCCCAGCGCCCCGGCTCCCACCGCGGCCTCGGCGAGCGCGGTGACGGCCACCGGCTATCTGCACCCCACCGCGCAAGACGGACGTTTGCTCGACGTCATGAGCCCCTGGACCAGCGCCGACATCGACCACGCCGTGCTCACCTTGCGACAGGGCGACGCCACGATCGCCACCCTCACGATTCCCCACGCGAGCCTCGGCCAGAAGGTGATCTTTTCGGCCCTGCACCAGAGCACCGACTACACCGTCCTGGCCCAGGCCTATCGAGACGCCTCCGGCACGATCGAGATCGACAACGCGGCCGTCGACGCCCGGTCATGCACCACCCCCTTCTCGACCACCCTCGACCCCACCGTGTCGATCGGCGACATCGCCCTCAAGCTCACCAACAAGACCTACTCCGGCACCACGCAGGGCACTCGCCTCGCCATCACCGACGGCCAGGTGGTCGACACCGAGGAGAGCACGTCGATTTCCCTCGTCCCCTGGAGCTTCGGCGTGCTGGCCGGCTTCGGCGAATCCGGCTTCGCGGACGGCGCGGGCGTCGATGCGGCGTTCGCCCATCCCGACGCCGTGGCGATCGACACGAGCGGGACGGCCTACGTGGCCGATGAATTCAACAACGCGATTCGAAAGGTCACCGCCGCGGGCACCGTGAGCACCTTGATCGGCTCGCCCGAAGACACCGCCCTCGTCCACCCTTGCGGCGTGGCGCTGGATTCGAGCGGCAACGTGTACGTGGCGGATGCCGGCGGCGAGAAGATTCACAAGATCACGCCCGCAGGCGAGATGACGACGCTGGCCGGCTCGGGCGAGGAAGGCGCCGAAAACGGCAACGGCGGCGCGGCGAGCTTCGACGATCCGCAAGGCGTGGCGGTGGACGCGAACGGCAACGTCTACGTGGCGGAGGTGAACAACGACGACATTCGCAAAATCACGCCCGACGGCGTCGTCACGACCCTGGCCGGCTCGACGACACCCGGCTCGGCCGACGGCACGGGCAGCGCGGCCAGCTTCTGCAATCCGGAGGCCGTTGCCGTGGACGCGAGCGGCAACGTCTACGTGGCCGACACGGGCAACCACGAGATTCGCAAAATCACGCCCGACGGCGTCGTGACGACCCTGGCCGGCTCGACGACCGCCGGCTCGGCCGACGGCACCGGGGCCGAGGCCGCCTTCGGAAGCCCGACGGGCGTCGCGGTGGACGCCGCCGACAACGTCTACGTGGCCGACCTCGGCGCCCGCACGCTTCGCGAGGTCACCCACGCGGGCGTGGTGTCGACGCTCGTCACGATGTCCGGCCCCCGCGGCGTGGGCCTCGACGCGCACGGCGACGTCTACGTGGTGGACGCCAAGCGCGACCAGCTCCTCCGGCAGCAGTAGGCGAGAACCATGCCACGCCCGCCCCTCGCGTGCCTCGACACCCAGCACGGCCAGGCCGCGGACGTGCCCATCGCCCCCCTTTCAAGAAAGGACACCCGCATGCACCGCGCAGCGCGCTTGGCGCTCGGATTGCTCGCCAGCGCCGCCTTGACGGCCTGCCAGACGAGCGCCCCATCGCCGGCCCCGATTCCGAGCGCCCTCCCCAGCCCGGCGATCGCCCCGACGACGCCCGCGCCTTTCGGCGTGCTCGGAAAGATCGAGAACGGCGGCCAGCCCGTGGCGGGCGCGGCGATCACGGCCAGCGCGATCGGACGCGGCAACGTGCTCGCGAGCGGCGTCAGCGACGCGCAGGGGCACTTCGACCTGGCGCTGCCGGCCTCGGTGCCGGCGGGCACGCTGGTGCAGCTGCTGGGCACGAAGGGTTCCTTGCGCGAGGCCAGCCTGATCGCGACGGATCGGGCCGCCGGCTACCGCGTGTCGGACGCCGCGCCGACGGTCGTGCTGAACACGGCGAGCACGCTCGCCTTCGTGGCGCTCGCGCCCAGGCTGATGGCCGTCGGCACGGCCTCGTACGACGCCTCCGGGCAGCTCGTTTCCCCCTCGAGCGCGCAATCGGCGCTAAGCAGCTTCAGCCAGCTCGAGAGCGCGGCCGGCCAGGCCACGCAGGGCGACACGTCGGCGCTCTCGGCTTCCCTCTCCGCGCAGCTCGCCACGTCGGGGCCGCCGCAAGGGCTTTCCGTCGAGTCGCTTCAGCAATTGGGAGCTTCGGCGGCGCCGCTCGCGGGGGCGATCGCCACACAAGCGAACAACCTCGGCACGGCGATCGCCCAGGCCGTCGGAAGCGGCGGCATCAAGCCGGCTTCGAACTTGACCGGGCCGATCACGATCGGCGGCAACGTGGTGCCCGAGGTGTTTCCAGGCGACGATAGCGGGCTCGCCTCGAGCGTCCTGGGCGTCGGGACGGGCGTCACCGAGCGCGACAGCGACGCGACCGGCACGCTGCAGATCCGCGCGGGCCAAATCGTGAACACGACCGCCTCGCCGACCATCCAGCTGAACTGACGCGAAGGCCCGCCGGTTCATAAAGACATTTTTTTTGGTCTCAATGTTGACAAATGTCATTTTACTGTGTTTAATAATGACACGTGTCCACAGTGGAGCACGTGACCCGGAACGGCGGACTTCGCCGAGCCGGACGACGCCCGGCCCGCACGAACGAACAAGGGCCCTCCATGCAGCCAGCAATGAAAGGCGGCTTCCCATGAAACTTCGCACTCTCTCTCTCGCCCTGGCCCTCGCCCTGCTCGGCTGCAACTCCCCGGCGCCGAACGCCCCCGCTCCGGCGGCCTCGGCGGCGACCGTGACGGCCTACGGTTATCTGCGTCCCACCGGCCAGGACGGCCGCCTTCTCTATATGGCGAGCGTCACGCCCTGGACGACCGCCGACATCAATCACGTGGTATTGACGCTGCGCAACGGCGACTCGACCGTCACGACGACGACCGTGACGCAAGCGGATCTGGCGCGCCGGGTGAGCTTCTCGAACCTCAAGCAGAACACGAGCTACACGCTGCTGGCCCAGGCGTACAAAGACGCCTCGGGCACGGTCGAGATCGACGACGCGCAATCCGTCGCAGCCGACTGCACGACGAGCTTCTCCACCACGCGCAATCCGAACGTCGCGATCGGCAACATCGTGCTTCGGCTCGCCGACAAGACCTACTCCGGCACCACCGAGGGCGCGAGCCTCGTGGTCACGAACGGCCAGGTGGTCGATACCGAATCGGGCGAAGCGAGCGCCCTCGCTCCCTGGCAAGCCACCGTGCTGGCCGGAAGCGGCGCGTTCGGGTACGCCGACGGTTCCGGCTCGGACGCCGTGTTCGCCATTCCGGACGGCATCGCGGTGGATGCCAGCGGCAACGTCTACGTGGCGGACAGTTTCTACAACCGAATTCGCAAAATCTCGCCAGAGGGCGTGGTGACGACCCTGGCCGGCTCGGGCGAAGCCGGCAGCGCCGACGGTACCGGCAGCGAAGCGAGTTTTTTCATCCCGCGCGGGCTGGCCGTGGATACGAGCGGCAACGTCTACGTGGCGGACACGTACAACAACGAGATTCGCAAGATCACCTCCGACGGCGTCGTCACCACGCTCGCCGGATCGACCACGGCCGGCACCGTGGACGGCAACGGCTCGGAAGCCCGATTCAACGCGCCAAGCGGCGTTGCGGTCGACGCGAACGGCAACGTCTACGTCGCGGATCAGAGCAGTTGCGAGATTCGCAAGATCTCGCCCACGGGCGACGTCACCACGCTCGCCGGTTCGACCACGCCCGGCTCCGCGGACGGCAACGGCACGGATGCGCGATTCAACTACCCCGCGGACGTCGCGCTGGATGCGAACGGCAACCTCTACGTGGCCGATCAGAACAACGACGAAATCCGCAAGATCTCGCGCACTGGCGACGTCACCACGCTCGCCGGTTCGACCACGGCCGGCTCCGCGGACGGCAACGGCTCGGAAGCCGGCTTCTTGACGCCGAATAGCCTCGCCATGGACCCCTACGGGAACCTGATCGTGGCCGACGGAGGCAACGGTGCTATCCGCGAGATCACGGCGGCCGGCGTCGTGACGACGCTCGGTTCGGGATTCGCCAGTCCCCAAGGCGTGGCCGTCGACGGCAACGGCGTCGTCTACATCGCCGACACCAACAACGAGCAAATCAAGAAGGGACACTAGCATGCCACGCGTAGCGCGCTCGGCATTCGGGCTTCTCGGCGGTGACACGCTGGCGGCTGGACGGTCGGTCTCGTCGATTCAAGGGGCCGCTCGGCCTCGTGGAGCCACCCTCATGCCGAAGCGGATCTCGGTTCGAAAGCTGGGCATGTTCAGCCTGCCCCCCGTATTGCTCGCCGTATTGACGGCCTGCCATGCGGGCTCGCCTCTGGCCGTCGGCGGCAAGGCGCTGATCCTCCAGCCGCACCTCGCGAGCACCGCGCGGCACGTGCAGGCGCTCGTCAACCCCAACACGGCGGCCACCATCGACCACCTGACGGTGGAGCTTTTCGACGACTCGGGCGCCGAGCCGGTGCTCGTCCAGTCCGACGACCTCCCCGGCGCCGACCTCGCCACGCACGACGTGACCTTCTCGAACCTCAAGATGAACACGGCTTACAAGGTGCAGGCGATCGCCTACGCCAGCGCGGACAGCGCCACGCCGATCAGCGTGGACGCCTCCTCGAGCGTCACGCTCACCACGACCGACGACGACGCCCCCGCCCTCGCGACGCTGCCGATCGTCTTGAAGGACAAGACCTTCACGGCCGCGGCCGCCGCGGCGATCTCGGTCAAGCCGGGCCGGCTGCTCGGCGAACCCGACGTCGCGACGGGGGTGACCTTCACCGCCACCACCCTCGCAGGCACGACGAGCCCGGGCGCCTTCGACGGAAGCGGCGCGGACGCCCGCTTCGACACGCCGGTCGGCATCGCCCTGGCCCCGAACGGGCACCTCTACGTGGCGGATTCCGGCAACAACTCGATCCGCGAAGTCACCCCGGCCGGCGTGGTGACGACCTTGGCGGGCTCGGGCGTCGAGGGCAACGACGACGGCAGCGGCACGGAAGCCACCTTCGGCAAACCGTACGGCGTGGCGGCGGATGCGGACGGAAACCTTTACGTGGCCGATTACGACGAGAACGACATCCGCAAGATCAGCCCGGCGGGCGAAGTGACGACCTTGGCGGGCAGCGTGGCGGCCGGCAACACCGACGGCACCGGCACGGACGCCACCTTCGATCAACCGATCGGCCTCGCCGTGAACGCGAGCGGCACCGTCTACGTGGCGGACGCCGGCAACAACGCGATTCGCGAGATCACGCCCGACGGCGTCGTGACCACCCTCGCCGGTCCTTCCAGCGGAGCCGGGCTATTGGATCCGACGGGCGTGGCGGTGGATGCCAGCGGCACGGTCTACGTGGCGGATTCCTTCCGCCACGACATCCGGAAGATCACCCCGAACGGCGTGGTGAGCACGCTGGCGGGCTCGGGCATGCCCGGACTGGTCGACGGTCGAGGCACGCAAGCGTCCTTCTTGCGTCCGAACGGCGTGACGCTCGATGCGAGCGGCAACCTCTACGTGGCCGACGCCTCCGCCATTCGCAAGGTGACGCCGGACGGCTGGGTGACGACCGTCGCCGGCTCGGCCTCCACGGGCTCTGCCGACGGCCGGGGCGCGAGCGCAGGCTTCGATACGCCGGTCGGCCTGGCCATGGACGCCGCCGGGCACCTCTACGTGGCGGACATGCTCAACAACGCGATCCGCCTGCTGCGCTGACGGCGTCGCGATCGCCGCTGCCGCGAAACGCGCCTCGATCCCGACTCCGCTCATCCGCTGGATGAGCGGAGTCGCATCGTTTTGAGCAATCGGTGCATCCGGGTGGAACGCGATACGCCACGAGCAGCAACGCGATCGCCGCCATCCAATCGAAAGCGCCGCGCCCCTGATCGGGCAATCATCATTTTTTTCAATAGGTATATTGACAAATGTCATTATTATGCTATGATGACATTTGTCAAGATTAAAGCCCACGAATTGAGCCCGCCTCCTTGACCTCCTAGCTTTTCCTCGCTTCCCCCTCACACTCGAAGAAAGAAGGTATCCAATGCCCCGTTTCAAGCTGCTCTCCGCCGTCCTGCCCCTGGTCGTCCTGGTCGGATGTTCCGCCAATCCGACGAACGTGCCGGCGCCCCAACAGGCCGCCAGCGCTCAGGCCAGCCAGGCCGACGTGCAGACGGTCGTCGCGAACACGATGGAGAACGGCACCAAGAGCGTCGCCATCACCGTGACCCCGCCGCGCGTGAGCGGCTATCACACGGCGGCGGTGGTGCACCACTGGGTGGCCAACGACGTCTACCAGTACGAGGCGACCCTCAAGGTCTGGAATTCGGGGTCCTCGACGTGGGACGATCTGGCGACGCCGGTCACCGTCGTGATTCCGCAGAAGAACGGCACGCCGAAGACCAAGGCGGTCTTCACCAACCTGAAGCAAGGCGCCAAGTACGAGGTGGTGCTGGTCGCCAAGGGCAACGACGGCGGCTCCGCCGCGGATACGATCCTGAACGCCGACGACACCGGCAACACGTCGGTCTTCGACTTCACGGCGACGCAGGACGTCGAGGACACGGCCTCGGCGACCATGACGATCACCTTCGACCAGGTGGCCTTCAGCGGCACGGGCACCGCGACCGTCTCGACGCCCGAGGACGGCACCTTCGCGAACCCGACCGACGCCGCGACGGGCACGGCGCAATAACATGCGCGGCACGGCGATGGCCCTGGGCCTCGCGCTGGTGCTGGGGGGCTGCGGATCGCAGCCCCCTTTGCCCGTGGCGGCCCCCGCTCGCTTGCAAGCGCCCGAGCGCGCCGCGGCAACGGTCGAGATTGCGCCGCGCTTCGCCGTGTTGAGCCTCGACCATCGCTGGCAAGCGACGGACATTTACCAGTACACGGTCTCGCTCAAGGTCTGGAACGGGAGCGCTTACGTCGATCTCGCGCCGGCCGTGTCCGTCGTGGTGCCCCAAAAGAGCACCCCCGCCGAAACGCAAGCGGTTCTTTCCAATCTCAAGCAAGGCGCGCGCTACGAGGTGGTGGTGCAGGTCCAGGGCAATGCCGGCGGCACGGCGCCGAGCCAGGTGCTCAACGCCGACGACACGGGCAACACCGCCGTGCTGGACTTCACGCAGCGCCAGGATCTCGAAAACATGGAGACCGTCGGCGTGTCGCCCACGCTGGATCGCGTCCCGTTCTCGGGAACGGCGACCGTCGCGGCGTCGAACGTTCCCGCCGGCACGGACAGTTTCCTGGCTCAATTGCAGGACGCCAGCAGCGGCGCCGTGATCGCGAGCCTGACCTACCCGGCCACCCAGACGGCGAGTTTCAGCCACCTGCGCACGGGCGTGAACTACACGGTGTCGCTCACGGCCCTGCAAGCGGGGACGGCCGTGGCGAGCGCGACGAGCGCGCCCCTGTACTACGACCCGAGCGGCCAAGATCTCGAGCAGGCTCAAGCGCTGGCGATCGCGTTTTGAGCCCGCCGTTCAAGGCCTCGCCATGGAACGGGCCCTGGTCGCGCGACCAGGGCCCGTAGAATCGAGACACGATCAAGAGGCAGCGAGGCCTTCTCAGTGGGGCAGCTTCGGGGCCTCGAGCACCTGATTGCCCAAGCGAATCAGCAGTTGGCCGAGCGCCTCGCTGTCGACCTCTTCGCCACGCTCGAAGGCCCGCAGCATCCGCAACGCCTCGCGCGTCTCCTGGCGCGCCTTGAGCTGGGCGAGGGCCTGACGAACCTCGTGGCGCGCCTCCGCGACGGAATCGCTCTTGGAGTTCGAAAGCTTCTCGAACTTTGGATTGCCTTCCAACAAGCTCAGCACGCGCTCCACGCGCTCGAGGCGCTCGCCCAGGTTCTCCGGCATGGACGGCTGGAAGTTCGGATAGAGCTCGTGGGCGAGCGCCTCGACCTCGGATTCGGAGAAGAACAGCGGATTGCCCTGCGACTCTCCGACCACGACTGTGAGCTTGCCGCTGTCCTTGTAGCGATGGATGGTGCGCACGCTCTTGTTCAAGCGCTTGCTCACCTGCTCGATGGTCATGACGTAATCATTCTGGTCCATGAGGCAGCTCTCCTCCTTGCGCTCGCGAACGCGAGCATGCGACCGTCTCTTCCAATCAGTATAGGAAAGATCTTTCATATTGTCAATTGTCATCTTTGACATCGATACTGACAAGTGCCGATTCCCTCGATCGCGCGATCGAGGGAATCGGAAGGGCTTGAGGAAGATTTGATGAGGGAGATCAGATCCTACGCATCACCTCCTTGACGTGTTCAGCGGCGCGGACGAGCCGCGTCAGGGCTGTACCTGGTAAAGCTTGCCATCGCCCAACGCGAAGTAGACGTTGTTGCTCGAGGAGAGCTTGCTCATGGGATCCATCAGCATCGCCAGGCTCGCGTCCTTGCTCAATCCGCTGTAGATCGGCGAGCCGGCCACCAGGTTGTCCGCCGTGGGACTGAGTGGCAGCGTGATCTTGCTGACGGCGTAGTTCCAGGTGCTGGGGCTCGCGCCGTCCGGGCTCGGATAGCGGCTGAGCATGTAGGCGGCCGTGTCGTAGAAGTTCACGATCGGCGAAGTGAGGTTGCCCACGTAGGCCGTCTTGGCGTTGTGGGTGCCGCCGCCCCCGTTGGCGGCGTCGCCCCAGTAGGCCAGATTGAAGAGCGTGTGCTTGATGGCGGCGCCCGTCGCGTCGACGTCGGTGTCGCCGAACGCCGCCGGGCTCGAGAAGTCCAGCTGGTAGAGCGCGTTGGTATAGAACACGTAGACGCGGTGGTTGCGCGCGTCGACGATCGGCGGCGTCTCGAGCGTCGCCGACGGCAGTCTGGTCGTCGAGATCTGCAACGAGAGCAACGGCCGCTGATCGTGCGCACTCACGGCGCCCGCGTTCGCGTTCAGCGGATTGTTGGCGAACGTCGCCGCCGTGACCTGGTAATTCTTCTTGCCGGACATACCGGGGCTGCCGGCGATGGGCCCCCAGGGCCACAGCACCGCGTCGCCATAAGCCGAGTAATCCATCGCGAGCGCGTAGTCTGGCTGCGGCATACCGAACGCCTGCGTCACGTCCCACTGATAGGGGCGATTCTGGTGGAACGCCACGCTGCCGTACGGCCCCGTCTGACCGCCACTCGCATAGCGCCCCACGCTACCGCCGATCACCGGACGCGCCGTCGCGAGCTGGGGGCTCGACCAGGGCGTGGTCGTGCCGGGAGCAAAGGGCGAAGTGGCCTTGATCTGCGGCACGCGGCACACGGTGTTGGTCGTGGGCGTGAGCGTCAAGGTCGCCTGATTGATGACGGCACCGACCGGCAAGGCCGTCGCGTCGTGCCAGCGCAGATAGCTCACCACCGGGCCGCCCGCCGCGTTGCCGGCCGCATCCGTCGTCAGATTGGTGTCCGCCGCGGCGAGCACGTCGTTGCTCCAGGTGTTGGGCGCATAGCCCGGCAACGGCGCGGCCGGGCTTCCGGTGTCCACGTTGCCGCCATCGGCGGCGGCCAGCGTCTCGGTGGTGCCGGTCCGGCTGTAGGCGTAGTCCAGCAAATAGCCGTGCGTGCGCGTCGCATCGTTGTCGTCGATGCGCAGACCGCGCGAGTCCGTGATCGAGGTGTCGACCAAATTGATCCAGGCGCAGGTGTCCCCGACGTCGACGAAGGCGTAGATCGGCGTGCCGTAGGGCACCGTCACCGGATTGCCGAGCGCGTCCGTCAAATTCGTGTAGGTGCCGTCCTGCAGCACGATCGAGGGCGCGGTGTCGACCGGCGCACCCAGCGAGAAGGTCATGTTGGCGCCGGAATTGCGCGTGTCCACCACGTCGAGGTTACCCGCCTGGTCGCCGACGTAGATCACGCCGTTGAGCACCAGAGCCGGCGCGGCCAGCTTGTGGTTGCCCACAAGCGGCGTCACGCCGCTCGCCACCGCATAATCGCCCACCGGGGAGACGTCGACGCCGCTGCCGTTCGGCGTGACGTCGTACGCCTTCACGCTGCCGTCGTTGGCGGGCACGTACAGCGCGTCGAAGGTGTCGTTCCGGGCGCTCGCGTAGGGGTCCAGCACCGGCGCGATGCCGTAACCGCCCGGCACTTGCAGCGTGGCGAGCACGGTCATCGTCGCCGTGCTCACGACGAAGAGCGTGCCGTCGTCGGAGAGCAGATAGGCGCGCGTGGACGCCGGGCTCATGGTGACGGCCGTGTGCGAGAAGGTCTTGCCCAGATCGAGCGTGGCATAGTTGCCCGGATTGAGGCGATCGACGCGGAGCAGCTTGCCCGTCTGCGTCAGAAAGAAGAGCTTGTTCACCAGCGCGCCGTAGGCCGGATAGGCGAGGCCGGGCGCGTTGGGCACGGTGTCCGTGGCCGCGCAGCCGTAGCGCGTGAGCGCAAGCCCGCCGCTCCAGGCCGTGCTGGACTGCGGAAAGCTCTGAAGCATCCGCGTCTGGCTTGCCGCGCCAGACCGTTGAAGCGCGCCGCTCGACACGCGTTGGCTGGTCCAATCGAACGCCTGCGGCGCCGTGAGACTCTCAGGCAGCGCGTGCGAGGGGCTCGTGTGCGGCATGGCGGGCGGCCTCAGCTGGCAGCCGAGCGCCAGCGACGCGCCGATCATGGGCGCCAGCAGGGGCGCCCAGGTTTGGGATCTCATACAATCTCCTTGTTCACTCCGGGCGGCATCCGCCCTTCCTTGTTCAGCCGACCGGCTGTTCGAGTCGCACGTCTTGCAAGCCGGCCTCCGCGCGCGCGCAGAGATCGGCGATCGCCTCCGCGAACGCCGTCTCGGTGCGCCAGAAGGACAGCGAGACCTGATAGAGGCGCTCGGCGCTGTCGATCGAGGTGACCAATACCGGCCTGCCGATCGGCCCGTAAAGCTCGAGCAAGGGCAACGCGTCGTGTCCCTGGTCCACGCCCACGACCACGCGCTCGTCCGCCGGCGTCTCACCGACCGCGGTGCTGCGGCAAGGCGGCTCGGGGCTCATCGCCAGTCGCACGTCTTGACGGCCCTCTCGCGCCAGCAGATCCTTGACGATCGCTCCCGCTCCCAACGGCACGCCCGCCTTGACCACGAACAGTGCCCGCGCAGGCAGGCTCGGGGCGATCGACTCGATGGCGCGTTCCAGGCGGGCCAACCCCGCGATCGCCGGCCCATCGGGCCACCAGAAGACCACGTCGCAGTCCTCGAGCCCGGCGTTCAACTGGCCGCTCAGGCTCAAGCAGCCGTAGCGCCACAGCGCGTGCAGGGCCAGGGAGAGGGCCGGCTCGAAGAGACGGCCCTCCCACAGCGCGAGGCGCAGGGCGTCGTCCGGCTCGATCAAGCGGACCTCCCATCCGCGCTCGGCGAAGCGCAGCGCCGCGAGCAGCCCGCCGAGTGAGCAGCCGATGATCGCGAGGCGCCCCGGCGTGGACCGATGTGTCATGCAAACCTCCTTTTACTTGCTCGAGACGCCGATCGGGCGCTCGGCCCAACTGAAACGCCCCTCGGGCAGTGAAGACTGCGGCAATCGCATCGCGCGCAGCGCCGCGACCGAGTACACGCTCAGTTCCGGCGCATCCCAGGCACAGACGCGAACCGTGGCGTTGCCCGGCAGCTTGAGGCCTTCCGGCAACTGCAGATGCGGCGCGCTGCTCGCGCCTTCCCACACGGGGGCGCTGGCCGTCGGCGCTCCGAGGCTCACCGTGTACAGGTGCGCGCCGGGCACCGCCTCCCAATCGAGCGATTGGCCGTCGACGAGCCGATCGGGCAGCCGACTGAGATCCGGCGGCGCCAAGAACGAGGTCAGTTGGCCGCTGCCGCCGATCACGCTGCCGGCGCTTTGATCGGGCGACTCGGCCGTGTAGCCGGTGGCGATCTCGAAGCCGTCGAAGGCGTAATCCGCGCTCGAGGCGGGATCGCCAATCAGGAGCGGAACACCCCAGGCGAAGCCGCCCGCGTCGCGCGACGGCTCGGAAAAGGCCGTGAGCGTCCGCTGCACGAGCGTCAGACCGTTCGGCGGGGGCGGCGGCGTTTGGGCGTTCGCGCTCGGCGTCGCGAGCGTGAGCGGCGGCGCGGTGTCGGACGCCCCGTCCTGCAAGGAGACCGGCGCGATCGCCAATCGCGGCGACGGCTGGCGATCGCTCACCAGCAGCACGCCCTGTGCACGCCCATCGAGGGGCACCTCGAGCGCGAAGCGGCCATCCGCATCGGTGGTGGTGGCGACGAATGCGGACTCACCGGGCGCGCAATAGCGCACCAGCAAATCGGGCGCGCCCGGCGTCACCTGTCCCGAGACCATCGCGTGACCGCTCGGCGCGCTCGGAGCCGCCTCCGCACGCGGATGCAGCGTCGTCGGCCCCTGGCCATCGACCGAGAGGGTACAGGGCACGCGACCCGGCGCAAAGTAGCTCACCAGGCCACTCAAGCCCTGCGGCACGGGGACCGCGTCGCCCTTTTCGGCGGCCACGCGATCGCCGTTCGGAAGCAGGAAATAGCTATCGCCCACGGGGGCCGACGGCGCGGGGACCGGCGCGGACCCGCCGCCCCCCACGAAGGCCGGCCGTTCGGGAGCGATTGTCGCCACAGGTGCAGGCACCGTCTTGACGAGGTCGGCGTGCAACACGGGCGCCGGGGACGCGCCCATCGCCACCGCTCCGAGGACGAATTGCATCGGCTCGGTCGGGGCGCCGCCCGTGCGGCTGCAGGCGTCGAGCAGCAACACCGCGAGAAGCGACCCCAGAAATCGAAAGCGCGACATGCGGCCTCCTACTGGATCGCGACGCGCATCACGCGCTTGTCGGCGGTCGTGAGGTAGACGCTTCCGGCCAGATAGTCGAAGACCATGCCCCCCACCGGTCCCGAGCCGGCGCCGATGTCGGTGGCCGTCGTCAGGCTGTCCGCGTTGCTCGACAGCGGCGCGCTGAACTCGTTGACGAAGAAGCGCTTGTTCACCGGATCCTGATCGGCCGTGATCACGCGATTGCCGGTATAGAGCACGCTGCCCGACGGCAAGACGTAGCTGCCCGCGTTCGTGGGGCCACCCGCGCCGTTCGTGCCGCGGCCGGCGGCGGTCAGGTCGTAGAGCACGTGGGTTTTGGTCTGAAAGGCCATCGCATCGGCGTAACTGAGCTCGAAGATCGCGTTGGAGCCCGTCACCCAGATCTTCTTGCTGATCGAGTCGAGGCTCGCCTGGCACGCCAGGCCGTTCGTGGTGGGCGAGAGCGCCGCGTCGTCGACCGTCACGTACAGCTTCGGCTCGGTGGCGTTGTCGCCCAGCACGCCGCGGAAGTACTCGCCGGCGATGCTCGACGTCGGCGCCGCCGGCGGATTCGCGCGCTGCTTGCCGACGCTCGTCATCGCGTAACTTTGCCAGCAATCCCCGCCCATGTTGTCGGCGTCGGCCGGCATCGGATCGGCGAAGTTGAGCGAGAAGCGCGGCAGCCCGGTGGTGGCGTCCGAGGCGCTCACGGGCCCCTGATAGCCGCCGATGACGCCGCTCAACAGATCCGGACGATTGAAGTAGTCGATGTCGGGCGAGTAATTGAAGCCCGTCCAATACGTGTTGGTGGCGCCTTGATAGTTGCTCGCCCGGTAAAGCGACAGGTTCTCGTTCGCCACGGGCGTCGTGACGGCCGAGAGATCGACGCGCGCCGAGATGGGCACGCCGCCGCCGAAATCGCCGATCGGCAGCTCGAACTGCAGATAGCCGCGAATGTCGTCGCCGTCGGTCGGCGAGGTGTACCCGTCGGCGCCGAAGAGCGTGCCGTCCACGCCGGTGCCGTCGCCCCAGGCCGAGGGATTCGGGCTCGCGTTCTTGGCGATCGAGGCGAAATCCAGGCAATCGTAAGGGCCTTTGACGACGCCGTTCGTGTAAGGATAGCTGGACAACGCGCCCTGCAGCGGCGTTTCTTTCGGAATCAACAAAGGCGGCGAGACGATCGTAGCGTCCTCGGCCGGGGTGTAGCTCGGCGTGATCCAGGCCAGGCGATCGCCGCAGGGCACGAAGATCGCGTTGACGTTCAGGCCCGCGTCGAAGTCCACCGCGACCGGCGCGGTGATGGCGCAGTTGCGCGCACCGCTCATGTGGCCGGGATACCACGTCGTGAGCACGGGCGTGCCGCTGCCGACGTCGATGCGGTAGCACGAACCGTCGGCGTCGCCGATGTAGGTCTTGCCCCGCCAGGTCACAGGCATGGCGTGCATGTTCACGGCGCCCGCGTAGGGAATCGTCGGACGCCCACTCCAGAGGCTGCGGTCGGAGCCGAAGGCGGCGGGCCAGGCGAGCACGCTGGGGGTGCCGTTCACGACGTGAATCTGATACACGCTGCCGTCGTTCGAAACGGCGTAGACGTACTCGTTCGCGCCGATGTGCGGCCAACCGCCCCCGTTGCTGTAGTCGATGAAGACGGCGCTGCCGGCGAAGCCGCTGTTGCTGAGGTGCTGGGCGAACAGGCGATTGCCGGTGTGCGCATCGACCATCACGAAGTAGCCCCCGCTCGTGAGCAGGTAAAGGCGCCCGTTGTCCCCAGAAATCGACATTGCCGTGTGCGTGAAGATTCCGGGATTGCTGAGACCCGAGAGCACGTCCCAGGCGCTCTTGATCGCGCCGGTCGAGGCGTCCAGCCGGTAGATCTGCGGCGAGCCGGCCGCGGCCTCCGTCGCCACGTAGGCCGTCTCGCCGGGCAGGGGTTGCGGGCCCGTATAGGTCTCGCTGCTGTGCATGAAAGCCGGCGCGCTCGTCGAAATGCTGGGCAGCGTCGTGCTCCACTTGGTGGCCGAACTGGTGGACTGCAGCCGGTATTTCTCGGCGCGCCGCGCGGCGAGCGACGGCAAGGACATCGCGGCGTCCTGCCAGGTGCTGTTGTTCTTGGCGAGCAACGCGTCGATCACGGTGCTCGCGTCCGCGTTCGCCGCGATGGCCGCGACGGCGGGAACCGTCGGCAGTGCGGGGGCGGCAGCCTGACAACCGGCGAGCATCGTCGCGCAAAGCAGCGCGAACGGCTTGAAATTCGCCATGGAACCCTCCTGAAGGCGGCCTCGCTTCGGCGAGGAGGCGTGAAGCGGCTAGGACCCCGAAGCCGTGCAGTCGGACGCTTTCTTGACCTCGAGCACGCCGTCCACCGGCAAGACGATCGGCTTCAAATTGATCAGGAAGGTCACGGTGCCTTCCATCCGATCGGGCGCGACGACCTGCATCGCGTAGCGCTCGCAGCTTCCGAAGATGCTCGGCTCACTCGAATGGAAGCCGCAGCCGCCGATGAAATCGGCCTTGCCGGCGCCCCAGGTGGCTTGCGGATCCGATGGCCCATTGAGGCCGATCGTGCCGTCCGGAAAAAAGTTCATTTGCAGCGTGAAGTCGAGCATGCGACCGCTGAATTGCCATTTGAGGTCCCACGTTCCCGATTCCGGCGTGATGGCCGTCGGCGCCGCAGTCGTGGCGGCCGCCCCAGGCCCCACAGAGGAGTCCGCCCCTGAGCTCGCCGTAGAAGCCGCCGCTGAGGCGGTCGCCGGGCTCGTCGTCGCGGTGTCCGAGGCGGTATCCGACGCGACCGTGGAAATCGGCTCATCAGCCAGCAAGGAGGCGATCGTGCCATGCATCGAGCGCGTCACGGGTGCGCTCGCAACCGTTCCGATCACGAGCTGCGCCCTATGCGACGGTCCGCTCGGCGTGGGCATTCCACAGCCGGCCAGCAAGAGACAAGCGAGCGCCAGAGTCGAGCGTTTCATGCGAGTTCCTCCTGTGTTCCGGCCATCAGCATGTCCACCTCGTGACGGCAGGCGTCCCAACGCAGCGGGTCGTCTTGGCCCGTGAGCAGGTACTCCATCGTGTAGGGCTCCCCCTTACGGCTGCAGCCTTCGCACTCCCACCAGCCGCTCATGCTGTTGATGGCGATCGCGCCGCCGCACAGTGGGCACTGGCCCTCCATTCGCGGCAGTCCGCGAATCGCGCGCAGATTGGGAATCCGGGCCACGTAATAGTTGGAGTAGCGCACGTAGAGCTTGAAAAGGCTGAAGCCGTCCGCGCCGATCTCATCGGCCAGGCCGTTGAACCAGGCCGTGATCCGGCGGCTCACCGGTTGGGAGGCATAGAACGAGGTGACCTGGCCCATTTTCGCTTCCTTGCACAAATCGGGGATCGATCTCCAATACTGACATCTGTCAACATACAAGCAATTATGACAACTGTCAAGTTAACTTTCGGATCGGCTGATCTGAACAGCCGGCAAACGGCATAGCATGCGAATGTAAGCGGCCGGCTTGCGTTCGGCAGGAAGCAGGCGCTATCGTAAGGGCGTCGCCCCCGAGGAGTCCGCATGTCCGCCAGCGTCGCGATCGCCGTCTACCGCCCGCATCAAGGCCAAGAAAAGGCCCTGACCCGGCTCGTCAACGAGCATCAGGCGCGTTTGCGCGCGCTGCATCTGATCACGGGGCACCCCGCGATCGTGATGCGCGCCAAGGACGGGGCGCTCGTCGAGGTCTTCGAGTGGCGTTCGGACGACGCGAAGCGCCACGCCCACGAGGACCCCGAGATGGTGCGCATCTGGCGAGACATGAGCGAAGTGGCGGACTTTCCACCGCTCGCGGCCCTCGAGGAATCCCAGGCGCCTTTCGCCAGTTTTGCCACGGTGACCCCATGA
>DATNPP010000383.1:0-13715 GCA_036703175.1 Oscillatoriaceae cyanobacterium | reverse complement strand
TCGTCAGGGTATCCATCAGCGTCTTGCACTCCGTTTGCACGAGCGCCAACTGCTGCTGCAGTTGCTGAAGCTGATTCCGATCCGTGTTGACTTCCGCCGGCGTCGGAGCGCCCGACTGTCCCGTGGTGGTCGTCCCCGATTGATTGCCGGTCTTCGCGCTCGCTTGGTAGCGCAAAAGCCGGTACGCACTCGTACCGATCGCCATATCCAACCCCTTGGGCCATCTCCAGGCCTCATCCACGAGGGATATGCGATGTTCCCGAAGTGTCATCGGTAAAGGGCTGGATAAGGTTTTGTCATATTTTGGATTTTTACGGCGAGCGCCTTTTTCGGCTGCTCACGGCAAAGGCCGCGCGGGCTCGCGCGGCCTTGTCTTCGAGGTCTTTCGTCGGCTCGGCGATCGCCCGTCCGGCCTCAACGCTCGGCGACGATCCGAATGTTGCTCACGTCGTACGGCGTGGATTGCGGCACGATCGTGTTGTTCGCGACGCAGGTGTAATCGACGAAGCCGTTGATCACGGTGCCGGGCTTGAGCTGATCCGCCTTGATGCCCTCGAGCACCAGTTCGGCCTTGAAGGTGCCCTTGGTCTTGCTGTCCGGGGTGGCCGACAGGGTGGCGAGCAAGGTGCCCTCACCGGCCCACTTGCCGGCGCCCGTCACGGTATCGATCGTGAAGGTGCCGACCGAGCCGTAGAGACGCGTGCCGCTCTTGCAACCGAAGTCGCCGGCGTTCATGGTGCGAATCGGGGCGGCCTGCATCCGAGGCGCCACGATCATCGTGCCGGCGGTGCCGCAGCCCGTGAGCATCGCGCTGGCGGCGATCGCGAGGGCCAGAAGCGGATTGGTTTTCAGCATCGTCGTCTCTCCAGTGTCTCGAGGGGGTTAACGTGTCATTCCCTTTTCTTAACCTCGACTTTATCAAAGGCGCCCAGAGTTTGAAAATCAACCATTTTTCGACGGGCTATCAACTCTCAGTTGACAATCGGAGGCTTCTGGATCCTTGTTCTTATACAGAGCTTAAGGTATACTTAACTTCTCTCGCCGCATGCTCCAGGAGGCCCCCTTGTCGCTCAAATCCCGCCTGCTCGGCACCCTCGCGATCGCCCTCACGCTCACCGGCTGCGGACAGGCCTCGCGCCCGGATTACGCGGCCGCCGGCGGCACCGAGCGCGCCTTGTCGACCGCCACGCAGCTGGCGCCGGTCGTGCTTCAATACGGCGATCGCAATCGCCTCACGCGCCTCGTCGAGGCGGGCGCGGACGTCTGGAGCGTGGACGTCTACGGCAGGCGCGCCCAGGCGCGCCTGAACGACAAGCAGATGGCGCTCGCCAAGTCCCTCGGCATGCAAATTCAGCCCCTCCAGGGCTTCACGGCCATGCGCGTGGGCGCGGGCTACCGCACGTACGAGCAACTCCTCGCACAGTTGCAGCAGATGGCCGCGCAGCACCCCGATTACGTGCAGCTCGTCGACCTGGGGCCGACCTGGGAAACGGTGCAACACAAAGCCGACCGGCACGTCTGGGCCCTGCGCGTGTCCAAAGGCAGCGGCGCGCGGCCGGTGGTGACCTTCGCGGGCTGCACCCACGCGCGTGAGATCGTCACGCCCGAAGTCGTGATGGACGAAGCGCAGTACCTCGTCGACGGCTACGGCAAGGATCCCCAGGTGACGAACTGGGTGAACACGCGCGAGATCTGGCTCGTGCCGATGGTCAACCCCGACGGACACCACCTCGTGATGGCCCGAGGCGAAGACCAGCGCAAGAACACCAACGACGTGACCGGCGGCAAGGACCGCGTGGGCGTCGACCTCAACCGCAACTACGACGCGGTGTGGGGAACGGTGGGCGACTCGGACGATCCCGAGTCGGACGTGTTCCGCGGCACGGCGCCCTTCTCCGAGCCCGAGACGCAGGACATGCGCAACTTTCTGACCGCGCACAAGCCGACGATCTACATCAGCTTCCATTCGTACTCGAACTCGGTGATGTGGCCCTACGACTCGACCACGCAGGTGCCGGCGGACAAGCGCCTGGCGATCCTCGGCAAGGCGCTCGGCAAGCTCTCGGGCTACAAGCCTTATCAGGGCTGCGAGATGTACCTGAACTCGGGCGACGACGTCGAGTGGCTCTACCGGAAGTTCGGCGTGCTGTCCTACACCGTCGAGATCGGCAGCTGGAACGACGGCTTCATGCCGCCTTTCGGCCGCATGCCGGCGTTCTTCAAGCAGAACCAGGCGATGATGAACTACTGCCTTCAGGTCGCGGACAATCCGGCGGGAGCGCGCTAGCGCCCGGGCGAGCAAATGCAGA
This sequence comes from Oscillatoriaceae cyanobacterium, assembly GCA_036703175.1. Lineage (GTDB taxonomy): Bacteria > Cyanobacteriota > Sericytochromatia > S15B-MN24 > JAQBPE01 > DATNPP01. The sequence goes on along the minus strand of DATNPP010000383.1, from coordinate 11,406 downwards.
TGCGGATGGGCGCTTCCTTGCCGGGCCAATCGGGTACAAAATTGGCGCAGCCACCCCGCTTCGGAGGAGCATGATGACCTCACAAAATTCGTCGATGCCTGCCAACGCGGCTTTTCCGCACACCGTCGCCGAGATCGTGTTCAGCGCTCTCGACGCCTTTCTGGCGGCCGCGCGCATGAACCTCGGCTTCGCGGACGCCAAGGGCCAGACGATGGACACGCCCGATCCCGTCGAAGCGTGGGTGGCGCTCATGAGCGCGAGCGCCCTGCTGATGCAGCTGCAGCCCGTGCTGCCCGCCGACGTGCGCGCTCCTTACGAAGCGGAGCTCGCCGAGCTCACGCAGCACTTCGGCACGGCCCATGCGGACGTGCAGGTGCCCGTGCCGGGATTGGCCGTGCTGCAGACGAGAGCCTGAGCGTCGTCAGCCGCCGCTCTAGGCCAGTTTCTTCGCGTACTCCTCGCCGTTGACCACGTTGGCGGTCTGCTTCACGGCCCACTTGCCCGCATAATCGAGCTCGCCCATCACCGAATGGGAGAGCGTTTCGAGCGGGTTCATGATCAGCTTCGCCGCTTCCGAGCCGCGGCTGACGAGCGCCTCGACGCCCGAGCCCGCATAGGTGTCCATGAGCTCGGAAAAGCGCAGCTTGACGGCGTGACCGCCGAGCGTGCGCGCTTCGCCCACGAGTCCTTTGACGCCGGTGTTCTTCAGCCTCACCACGTCCTCGAGGGTCTCTTTTTGCACCTTGAGAGCCGCGCGCGAAATCACGCCGTTCTTGCCGTCCAATCGCGCCGCCACCTTTTCGAGATGGCCCTCGAGACGCCCCGTGACGGGGGCCTTCTCCGCCACCTCGGCGACCTCCTTGGCGGCCCCTCCGACGGGCTCCGAGGCGCCACCGAAGAAGTGGTCGGCCACTTTGCCCGCTACTTTGCCCACGAGCTTCTGGGGGTTCGCGACCGTTTCGACCACGTCCATCACCTTGCCGCCCTTGTCCGCGACTTGCAGCACGCCCTTGCCCGCCGAGCCGATGACGCCTTCTTGCTTGGCCATCGTGGCGCCCACCTTCGCGAGCAGCGACGCGTTCTTGCCGATCACGGCCGTCTCCGCGACCACCTCGCCGGCCGTGCCGACGCCCTCCGCGGCCTCACCCGCGATGCCGACCGCACCGGCCGCCTCGCCGGCGTCGGCGACGGCGCCCACACCGCCGCTGAGCAGCACCGGCGCCACCGAACCGGCGATGTAGCCCGCCGCGTGCGCCCAGCCGCCCTTCTTGGCCTCTTTCCAGATCGCCTTGCCGGTCTCGGCCAGCAACTTGGGATGCGTCGCGAGACGTGCGATGTTCTTGACCGTCTTGATCGGATGCTCGATCGTTTCTTTGAGGCCGGTGCCGATGCCGCCGATCGCCTCGCCGGCGCCGTCCGCGAACTCGCGCGTGACGTGGTCTAGCGCCTTCGAGGCCGCCTCGATCGCATGCGCGCTGTGGTGCATGCCGGCATGGTCGAGCCCGTAGGCGATCCCTTCGCCGCCGAGGTGAATCGCGCCTCCGACGACATCGCCCGTGAGCGAGATGCCCTTGTGGGCGATCGTGCCGGCCGCGCCGACGACCGTGCCGGCGACGTGGCCCGCCTCGTGCACGACGTCCATCGCGTGGTCGAACCAGCTCTCTTGTTTGGGCGGCGGCGCCTTCTTCAGCGGACCGGTCCCCGGGGTGAGTTTGCCAGTTCCACTGGTCATCGCATGCTCCTTCTCGGCCGATTCAGCAATCGAGGGTCAAGGATTTTGAACCCCGAAAACCCGGCTTTGAAACGCGCGCGACCCTAGTTGAGCGAGAGCGTCACCTCGTGGGCGTAGTGGTCCGAAACCTGCTTGGCGTCCGTGCGGCCGGGGATGGTGAGCTTGTTGCCGTCGAGCACCTCGTCGCCGACCACGTTGAAGCCCTTTTGCAGCACGTGATCGATGTCGTGGCCGGATTCGTCGGTGTTGTCCTTGGCGCCGACGTCCTGGACGCCGGTCGTGTCGATTTGCTTCCAGAAGTCCGCCACGTTCTGATTGTGCGAGAAGTTGGTCGCCTCGGACGCCGTGTTGAAGTCGCCCATCACGGTCACGGGGCCCTTGGCCTCGGCGTCCTTGATCGCGGCGGTCAGCTGGGGCGCTTCGAGCGCGCGCACCTTGGGATCGAATGCGACGTGGGTCGCGATCACGGTGAACTTCTTGCCGGTGTTCTTGTCTTGCAACGCGATGCTCTCGTAGCCGCGCTTCTGGCACGCGAGCAGCAAATTGTTCACCGGCTGGTGGTGGAACACCACGCCCTTGAGCGCGTTCCAGAACAGGCCCAGACGGCCCTTGTAGGTGTGCGCCTGCACGCCCAGCACCTTGTAGCGCTTGGGCACGAGCACCAGGTTGCCCTGGCCCAGCGTGCTCGCGAGAAAACCGGGCAGCCAGGTGTGGCCACCGGGCCAGACCACCTGGAAGTTGCCGTTCTTGGCGAGGCCCTGGACGGACTTGGCGAGGGTCGGCGTCGTCTCCTGGCAGGCGATGATCGGCGCGTCGGCCGCGCCCTTGACCACCTTCTGGAAGGGCTGCGACAGGGCGATCTCGTTCTCGGGCGTGTTACGGCAGCCGTCGCCCGCGGTGTTGAAAGTCATCACCTGGATGGCGTTCGCGCTGTTGTAGCTGTCGCCCGCTTGGGGCGCGCTCGACGAGGCCGGCTGCTTGTTCGCGGACGACTTCTGAGGCGCCGAGACTTTGCTCGCGGCGTTGATTTGCATGATTTCCTCCAACTCCAAAACTCCATCGCTTCTATCGCCGCGATCGCCCCCGGAATTGCCTGACTGAGCCTCTTTTTAACTCGGACTTAACACCCTTTCGCGCGAACCGAGCTCGCCGTTGATCGCTTGGTCGAACGACAGTCCGCACGCACGCAATCGCCCCGCTGGGCCTTTTGGATCGAGCAGCGCGGCGTTTCAGCGTTCGAGGAAGGCTTGAACACGCAGCGCCACGTCGTTTATATGATATGACAACGTCTCGATGGAGGTCATATCATGCGACAGACTTCAGAGCGCTGGGAGATTCGGTTCTTTCGACACCGGGCCAACGTCGCGGTGGCGCTGAGCTTGCCGCTGCTGGTGGCCGTCCTCGTTTGGGCCGGCGCGGTCGCCGCCGCCCTGCCGTTCATCCTCGCGGGCGTGCTGCTCTTCCCCCTCAACGAATACGGGCTGCATCGCTTCGCGCTGCATGCGCCCCCCTCGCGCCATCCGTTCGTGCGGCGCATGCAGCACCGGCTGCATTTCGACCACCACGCGGATCCGCAACGCTTCGAGTTGCTCTTCGCCCCCTGGTGGTTCACCTTCCCGGCGGCGGCGCTCAACGGCGTGATCGTCCTCGCCCTCTTTCACCACGGGAGCGCCGCGCTCGGCTTCACGCTGGGCTCGCTCATGGCGATGCTCTACTACGAGTGGGTGCACTACGTGTCCCACGTGCCGATCACGCCGCGCACGCGTTTCGGCCAGGCCATGAAGCGCGCCCACCTGTGGCACCACCACAAGAACGAGCACTTCTGGTTCGGCGTCACAACGCCCGTCATGGACAAGCTGCACGGCACCTTCCCCGCCGTCCGCGAAGTTCCGATGAGCGTCAGCGTACGGGCGCTGGATCAGGAGATCGCCCAATCCTCGTGATCAACGGATAGGCGCGACGAGCCCGGGGTTCGTCAGGCTCGTCAGCACGTGATCGCGCCAGGCGCCGTCGATGAACAGGTAATCCCGCGCATACCCCTCGACCACGAACCCCAACGAGCGCAGCAACCTCCCGCTGCGCTCGTTGGTGGGCATGTAGTTCGCCTGAATGCGATGCAGCTGCAGGTTCTCGAAGGCGTAGGCGATCGCCACCGGCAACCCCTCGCGCATGTGCCCCTGGCCCTGCTCGTGCTGCGCCTGGTGATAGCCCAGATTGCAGTACTGCGCCGGCCCGCGCTGAATCGCGCTGAAGCTCAATTGGCCGATGACGCGCGCGGGCTCGGCCTTCTTGAACAGAAACAATCGCAGCGCCCGATCGGCCGCGAAGTCCTCTCGCATCGACCGCACGCGGCGAAGCTGGAATTCTTCCGTGAGAAAGTCGTCCGGCGCAGGCGGATTGTAGGGCTTGTGGAACGCGTCGTTCTCGCGGAGGTAGCGCACGATCGCCGGCACGTCGTCCTCATCCGGCAGACGCAGGATCAGGCGCTCGCTCTCGAGGCGCACCATCGTCACGCCGCCAGGCTGAACGGCGTGAAGTTCGTGTCGCGGTCGTAGTAGTCTTCGTCTTCGGCGCGCTTCAAGAAGCCGACGATCCAGTAGGTCAAGGGCGTCGCGACGACTTCCCAGAGCACCTTGAGCAAATAGTTGGTCAGCATCACCGTCATCAGAAGCTCCGGCTTCCACACGCCCAGAAAGGCCACGGGATAGAACACCAGCGTGTCCACGGCCTCGCCGACGACCGTCGAGCCGATCGTGCGCGTCCAGAGCAGCTTGCCCTCGGTTTTGATCTTGAGCTTGGCGAGCACGAACGAGTTCGTCAACTCGCCCATGAAAAAGGCCAGCAGCGAGCCGGCGACGATGCGCGGCGTGGCGCCGAAAACCGTCTCGTAGGCGGCTTGATCCGGCCAGCCGTGCGCGGGCGGCATCGCGACGATCGCCCAGCTCATGAGCGAGGCGAAGCCCAGCGCGGCGAAGGCCGCCCAGACGGCGCGGCGCGATCGCGCGTAGCCGTACACCTCGGTGAGCACATCGTTGAAGGCGTAGCTCATCGGAAAGAACAGGATGCCCGCGCCGAAGGTGAAGCCGCCGATCGTGGCCACCTTGGCCGCACCGATGACGTTCGCGCAGAGCAGCACCGTCGCGAAGGCGACCATGAGCAGATCGAAGTAGCGGTAGGAGCGCGTCGCGGTCGTGGTGGCCATAGTGTCCTTCTTCTACCCGATTATACAGACAACCGGAACGAGATTGTGATCCCCCGATCTTCGCACCCCTGCACGCTTCCGAGCGATCCGCAAAATTTGTTTACACCAATTAACGCAAGACTAAAGCGAATATAACCTATACTTAAACTGTGAGCGCAAGGAACGGAGGCACCCCGATGACCCAGTTGATGATGGCCCCCAAGAAAGCCCGCACCGCGTCGCGTCCGCTGGACGGCACCCGTGCCCTCGCCGCCGCGTCGGAGCTGGCCCGCGAGACCATGCAGGCGATCGCCGCCAACCCGGCCGATTTCGAGGCCGCCATCGCCCTGATGGAGACGGTCGTCGCGCGTTACCGCGCCGCCTTCCTCACCCAGAGCCACGCCGAGGCGGAAGCGGCGATCGCCTACCACGACCGCGCCTGCGAGGAGTTGCGCGCCGAGTTCGCGCCGCTCTACTACCGCCGCGCCGTGCTCGAGAACGTGGCCGAGCGCTACGAGCGCGCGATGGGCCAGCTGCAGCGCGCGCTGGCGTAAGCCGTCCAAGACGAGAAGCGGGCCTCCTCACCACACGGGAGGCCCGCTTCGACTTTCGAACGGTAGAATGGTAACCATGAGCGACGCGCAGCCCGGAAGCTACACCTACAACTATCCGCGGCCCATGGTCACGGTGGACACGGTCGTTTTCACGGTGATCGAGCAGGATCTCAGAGTGCTGCTCGTGAAGCGCAAGCTCGAGCCCTTTCAGGGCCGCTGGGCCATTCCGGGCGGCTTCGTGGAAATGGACGAGGCCCTCGACGAGGCCGCCAAGCGCGAGTTGCTCGAGGAAACGAACGTCCGCGACCTCTATTTGGAGCAGCTCTACACCTTCGGCGATCCGGGGCGCGATCCGCGCGGGCGCGTGATCTCGGTGGCCTACTTCGCGCTCGTCTCAGCGGAGCACCGCGAGCTGATCGCGGCGACCGACACCAGCGAGGTCGCCTGGTTCTCGGTGTACCGCTTGCCCAAGCTGGCCTTCGATCACGACCGCATCGTCGCCTACGCCCTGCAACGCCTGCGCTACAAGCTGGACTACACCTCGGTGGGCTTCCAGCTGTTGCCCAAGAAGTTCACGCTCACCGAGTTGCAGCGGCTGTACGAGATCATCCTCGACAAGCCGCTCGACAAGCGCAACTTCCGCAAGAAGATCCTCGCGCTGGGCGTTCTCACGCCGCTGGCCGAGACCAAAAGCGAAGGTCCCCATCGCCCGGCGCAACTGTACGCCTTCAGCGAGGAGACCTTCTACCTGAAAGACAAGGGCAGCCGGGCGCCGTTTTAAGCGGCCATGGCGTCCTGCGGGCCACCGGCGAGCTGGCGATAGGCCTGCACATAGGCCAGCCAGATGAACGGCCCGGCGACAGCACCCACAGCGGCGACCACAATGGCTCCCAACGCGCCGAGAGGCATCAACGCCAGATTGACGAGGGCGCACACACCACCGGGCAGCGTGAGCAAGACAAGCTGGACGACCCGTCCTTGCGTCATCGCCCAGCTTTGCTTAAGCGCCTCGACCGCGCCCAGGCGCCGATCGATGATGAGAAAGAACGTCATGCTCAAACGATAGGCGACGTAAAGGCCTGGAATCACCAAGAGGATCGTTCCGATTCCGACCAGCACCATCATGAGAATGCCCGCGCCCAAGGAAGACAAGAAGTACGGGCCAGCCGAAAAGACACCCTGCCAATCGCCACCTTCGCCATCGCTGAGGTTCAGGATCAAACGTTGCAGGCCCACCCACAGAAACAGCATCAGAAACGGAAAGACAACGTCAATCGGCAGCAGTGCCAGCCCGAGCAACAGTGAGTGCTTGGCCGCATGGGCCATCATGGACATGACGACACTCGGCAGATTCACCACCAGAGCCGACGTCAGAAGGACCGGCATATACCGCTTGTAAAGTTCGATCGCTCGCGTGTAGCTGCTTCCAAACGAGATCGGTGCCGTCGTGAGCATTTGCGCCATGGGTTCCCTCTCTGTCACTCTGACGTCTTAGTGTCCTGGTTTCGCTATACCCACGCTCGGCTGGTTGATCGCGCTCAGCTCGTCCGGGCGCCCAAAAGCGCCGTGCTCGGCACAACTTTCACGCCGGCCGCGCGCAACGCGTCGAGCGCCTTCGCCACGTCCCCCGGCTGCAACTCGACCCCGCGGCAAGCGTCTTCGACGACGGTCGTTCTGAAGCCCAGCTTGGCGGCGTCCAGCGCCGTGAACTTCACGCAGTAGTCCGTCGCGAGGCCCACGACGTAAACCTCGTCGACGCCTTTCTCTTTGAGATAGCCCGCGAGCCCCGTGGACTTCTTGTGGCCGTTGTCGTAGAAGCCCGAGTACGAATCGATCGCGGGATCCGTGCCCTTGCGGAAGATCGCCTCGATCGGGCGCGCGTCGAGCTCGGGATGGAACGCGGCGCCATGGCTGCCTTGCACGCAGTGGTCCGGCCAGTACACCTGGGGTAGCCCGCCCAGCTCGCCGAGCGTGCCCGGCTTCGCGCCCGCATGGCTGCTCGCGAAGCTGCCGTGACCCGCCGGATGCCAGTCCTGCGTGGCGACCACCAGGTCGAAGTGCGGCAACAAGCGGTTCACGAGGGGCACGATGCGATCGCCCTCGTTCACCGCGAGCGCGCCGCCGGGGCAGAAGTCGTTCTGAATGTCGACCAGGATCAATGCCTTCATGTCGCACCTGCTTTCAGCGTGTCGAGGTGGGCCGCGAGCTTGGCGAGCTCGAGTCCAAAGCCGCCCGAGAGAATCGGAAAACGGCACCAGGTCTTGGGATCCAGGTTCTCGTCGTCCAGATGGAAACTGGGCGCGTAGCGCTCGCGCTTCCACTGGTTGATGCTCCAGAGCCGGTAGAAGCGGGTCACCCACAAGCCCAGCTGATCGTCCGAGTAGCGTCCGGCGAAGAGCGCGCGCATCAAGAAAAAGGCCTCGAGCGGCATCTTCTTGTCCCGAATCGCCGCGCGCTCGATCGCATCGAGCACCTCGTAGGGCATCAGGTCACTCTCGTCGGTCTGATGCTGCTCCGCGGGCCGCAGCTCGGCCGTCGGCGCCTGTTTGGTGATGAGGCCGAGCACCGGCAGCGGCGCGAAGCCCTGAGGTCCCTCGGTTTCCATCCATTCGAGCCAGCGCCGCAGATAGGCCTTGTCGATGCCCGCCACGGGCGCCAATCCGCCCGCGGTGTCGCCGTCCATCGTCGCGTAGCCCACCGCCGCCTCGGAGCGGTTGCTGGTGGTGACGAGCAGCGCGCCGCGCACGTTGGCGAGCATCCAGACGCCCGGCGCACGCACGCGGGCTTGAATGTTCTGCAGCGCGACGTCGTCGGTCTGCCAGCTGAGCGGACGCCCGAGGCTCCCTTCGAGCAAGCCCTTGTAGCCCTCCACCAGGGCGTCGACATCGAAGTGCGTGAACTCGGCGCCGATCGCCTCGGCGAGCCCCTTGGCCGCCCCGAGGGTCACGGGACCGCTGTTGCGGGTGGACTGGTAGACGCAGGCCAGCAGCTCACGCGTGATCGCCTTGGGATCGTCGAGGCCCTCGAGACGCTTGTCGTAAGCCAACTTGGCGAGGTAGGGCTTGGCGCCCAGCTCGCGCATGCCCAGCACGCTCATCATGTAGACGAGCGTGGCGATCGCCCCCGAGTCCGCGCCGCCCGAGAGCGAGAGCACGAAGCCTCTCGAGCGGCTCTTGCGCAGGTAGTCGTAGAGCGCGAGCGCCTCGGCGCGCAGAAACTCCTCTTCCTTGAGGTGGGCGGATTTCTCCCAGGCCGCCTCGTGCGCGACGGCCAGGCCCGGATCCTGGGCCGGCGTGCCGTCGTCGGGGGCGATCGCCCCGGCACGATCGAGCGCCGCCGCGTGATCCCAGCCCAGGTGCGGAAAGTCGAAGATCGCGCGCACCAGATCTTCTTCCGCGTGCTCCAGCGCCGGCTTGAAGCTCGCGCTGCGCCAACGGCTCAAGCGCGTGACCTCGAGGTCGATCACGGCCGAGGTCACGTGCGCGTCCGTGAAGCTCAGCCGCGGCCCGGCGGCCAACAACTGGCCCGCCGAGGCGATCAGCGCGCCACCGTCGTAGATCACGCGCCCCGCCTCGTTTCCGAGCAAATTGGCGTAGACGTAGGAGACGTTGAAGGCGCGCGACCCTTCCAGCACGAAGCGCTGGCGCACGGCGTGCTTGCCGAAGGCGAAGTGGCTCGCGCTCGGGTTGAGGATCACGTCGATGCCGCGACTCGCGAGCTCGCCGCCGGGACGCTTGGCGACCCAGGCGTCCTCGCAGATCTCGAAGCCCACGCGCACGCCGGACAGATCGAACAGCAAATCGCCGACCGGATAGCGTTCGCCGCCCACCTCGAGCTCGGCGCAAACGCCCGCGGGCCAGGGCTTGAACCAGCGCGGTTCGTAGTGGATGCCGTCGCCCGCGAGGTACTTCTTGGCGACGAAGCCCAGAATACGGCCGTTCGCGACGAGCGCCGCCGTGTTGTAGATGCCGTCTTGATAGACCAGCGGCAAGCCCAGCGAGACGACCAGATCCTGCGTGTGCGGCAGCAGGCTCTGCAGCATCTCCCAGGCCGTCTCGAGCACGCCGGGCGCATGGAACATGTCCTCGCAGCCGTAGCCCGTGATGCACAGCTCGGGCAGGCACAGCAGGCTCACGTGCTGATGCCGCGCCAAGCTCAATGCCTCGAGAATGTGCCGGCGGTTGTCTTCCCAGGCGAGCGGCGTCTGATTGAGCACCGCCGCCCCGACTTTCAGGAGCTTCATGCGGGCAATCCTCGCGCCTTCAGGATCTCCTCGGTACGGAACTCGAACAGCTTGCGCTCGAGGCCGGCCGGGTACAGGTGCGGATTCTCGAAGCGCTTGATCGTCGGGTGCAGCATGGCGAGCTGCTGTTGCGCGCGATCGCGAATCTCGGCGATCGCAGGGCACTCATACACCCGGCGTCCGCCCTCGAACACCGGCACCAGCAGATCCTCGTAGAGCGTCCCGGCCGAAATGCGCTTGCGGCGCGTCATATCGACCGGATCGACGATCACCGGCTCGTCGGGCACGCCCATCTGCTCGTCGAAGATCATGTCCTCCTGGAAGCCCTGCGCCGTGAGATAGCGCCGCACCTGCAAAATGCCGGGGGTCGTGCTCTTGGCGACGTTGTCCGACACCTTGATCTTGTACTGCCAGGGGCCTCCGGCATCGCGAATCGCCGTCAGCTTGTAGACGCCGCCGAGAGCCGGCTGATCGTAGGCAGTCGCGAGCTGCGTGCCGACGCCCCAGACGTCGATGCGCGCGCCTTGCAGCTTGAGGCTCACGATCAGATACTCGTTGAGATCCCCCGAGGCGAAGATGCGCGCGTTCTCGAAGCCGCCCGCGTCGAGGATCTTGCGCGCCTCGATGCTCAGATAGGCCAGGTCGCCCGAATCCAGGCGAACGCCCGTGAGCTCGTGCCCCCGCTCGCGCAGCCAGTGGCCGACCTCGACGGCGTGGCGCACGCCCTGCAAGGTGTTGTAGGTGTCCACGAGCAGAATCGCGTTGTCCGGCAGCGCGTCGGCGTAGGCCTTGAAGGCCTCGACCTCGGTCGGAAAGGACATCACCCAGCTGTGCGCGTGCGTGCCGCGCACCGGAATGCCGAAGAGCTTGCCGGCCAGCACGTCCGAGGTGGACTCGCAGCCGCCGATGTAGGCCGCGCGGCTGGCGGACAAGCCGCCGTCCACGCCCTGCGCGCGGCGCAGGCCGAACTCCATCACGGGCTGGCCCTGGGCCGCGCTGCACACGCGGGCCGCCTTGGTCGCGATGAGTGTCTGGAAGTTGATCAGATTCAGAAGCAAGGTCTCGAGCAGCTGGGCCTGGATCAGCGGACCTTTCACGCGCAACAGCGGCTCGTTCGGAAAAACCACGGTGCCTTCGGGCACGGCACAGATGTCGCAGCTGAATTTCATTTCCCCGAGGTAGTCGAGAAAGCCTTGCTCGAACATCGGCGCGCCGTGGCTGTCCGTGAGGCCGCCGAGGTAGGCGAGGTCCGAGGGATCGAAACGGAAGTTCTCCAGCGCGTCGAGCACCTGCGCCAGGCCCGCGGCGATCGTGTAGCCGCCGTTGAAGGGGTTCTTGCGGAAGTAGAGGTTGAACACCGCCTCTTTGTCGTGCACGCGCTCCTTCCAGTAGCCGTAGGCCATGGTGATCTGGTAGAAGTCCGTCAACAGCGCGAGGCTTTGGTTGTAGGGCAGGGTGCGGTAGGTCATGGGGGCCTCGATTCCAGTCAGCTTGCCACTGCCTTGTGCCACGGCAAGCGAGCCGCCTAACACTCGTTAGTGTATTAAATACACTTTTATGGCCAAAAATGTATTATACACACTTACAAAGATCAACCCCATGCGAAGCCCTCTTCCTCTCTCGTGGAGGAGGGCATAGCGCTCTAGGTGGCCGAAAGTGCCTGCAGCTCTTCGATCCGGAACCGCGGCGGCGTGCC
>DATNPP010000374.1:0-5592 GCA_036703175.1 Oscillatoriaceae cyanobacterium | reverse complement strand
GCGGCTCGCATTCGACCTTTGCGAAGGGCTTCGAGCGGCCCGTCTGGCCGGCGGTGGACTCGCACGGCACGGTCTACCTCGCGGACTACAGCAACAACCGCATCGCCAAGATCGCGCCGGACGGCACCGTGTCGACCTTCGCGAGCATGAGCGCGGTGAACGCGATCGCCATCGACAACCAGGACAACCTCTGGGTCTGCAACTGGGGCGGCCAGATCGCCAGAATCACGCCGGACGGCAAGTCCACGTCGATTGGCGGCGGCCTGTCCACCGCCTGCGGCATCGCCTGGTGCTCGAAGTACCTCGCGGTGGTCACCTACGGCCAGGAGCGCTCGCACAACGGCCAGTTGTTCCTGGTGGATTTCTCGGGCAAGAGCTACCCGGTCGCGAGCAATCTAGACCGCGCCTCGTCCGTCATCTTCGACTCGCATCTGAACGTCTACACGGCCGATTGCGGCGACACGGCGCTACGCAAGTTCTCGCTGCAGTAAGGAGGCCCCCGACGTCAGTTGGTGCCGCCACCCGTGGTGATGATCGTGTTCAGCGCGCCCAGGTCGTAGTTGATGCGCGTCATCACGTCGCCACTGCTGTTTCCGGCGCCCAGGGCATCTTTCGCCGTCTGGTAAATCGAGACTTCGGCCCGGGGCGAGGCCGTCGTCACGTCGGCGACCAGGCTCAGGATCGACTGCAGTGCGCCGCGCGCGTTCTGCTCCATGTTCGATTCGATCGCGGCGGACTGTTGTGCATTCTGCGCGGTGTAGAGTTGGGCTTGCAAATTGCCGTAATCAGTCATGGCCGTGCGCGCCGTGCTCACAGCCTGAGCGACGATCGGATCCGAGGTGGCGCCGTTGGTGCCGGTGACCGGCGGTGCCACCGAGGTGCAAGCATATAGGCCTACGAGCGCCGAGATAGCCAATAGCGAGCGTTGCAAACGTCTTTCTCCTCGTGTGCTTTACTGGCTGGCGATCGTGCGCAGCGCGTCCAGATTGTAATTCACGCGCTGCATGAGGTCGCCGCTGGAATTGCCGGCGCCAAGCGCGTCTTTCGCCGTCTGGTAAATCAGAACCTGTGACTTGGGCGAATTGGTCGTCGTGTTGTTCGCCACCAGCGCGAAGATGCGCGCCAAGGCCGAGCGGGTCGATTGTTCCATGTCCGCCTCGATCGACGCCTGTTGACGCGGGTCGCGCGCAAAGTAGAGATCTTCGCGCAGGCCACGATAATCATGCAACGCCGTGCGGGCCTCTTGGACGGCCTGCGCCACGAGATCGTTCGTCGTGCCGTCGGAATCCGGCCTGGGCAGCGGAAAATAGGCAGCGCCGTTTGGACCTGGCGTCGGCGTCGGCCTGGGCAACGGGCGAAAGCCCATCGAGGCCTGCGCAGGCGAAACGCCCGCGCTCATGACGAGCACCATACAAAAAGACAGCACGAACCGTGCCATGGTTCAATCCCTCCTGCAAGTCGACACGGACATCATCGGCGTTCATGTAAATTTGCTTGCTTCCAAAAATCAACGACCGAATCCCATTCTCGAGCTCAATCGAATTCCGGCTCAGTTCGAGCGGGAAGCGCCCTTGCGCGCGTTAGCTTTCGGTTAGCCTATTTTCGATTGCTGCACGCTTCGCGCTCCGGACGCGGATAAGGAATACGAGGAGCGCGCGTATGACCGCCGGCCGAATCGCCCAGCCTTATCCCCATCCGTCCCCGAAGCCGCAAGCCACGCCGGCCAATTCAAGGGCGCGCCTCGCCAAGGCTGCCGCGCCTCTCACCAGCGCGCCCTCGGACGAAAGCAGCTGGCTGCTCGCGGACGCGAACGGCAAATTCGCGTCCGTCCAGACGATCGCCCAGGGGGCCACGCGGGCGGGCGCCGCGTTGTTGCACAACAACAAGGCGGTGACCTTCACGGCCGATGTGCTGGACGGCAAGGGCACGGAGGTCGAAGAAGCGATTACGGCATTTGCGCGAGGCGCCTCGAGCCTGGTGAGCCGACTCTCGCCGGACCTCGCCGGCAAGGTGGTTCCGGCGATCTTCAAGGCCGAAGACACCCTCTGCGACGGCATGCGCAGCGTGGGCGAGGCCGCGCCGATCTTCAACATCCTCTCGGCCACTTACGACACGCTGCGCGCGATCCGTGAGCAGCGCCCCGACAAGCGAAGGGCCGCCTGGGCCACCGCCTGTTTGAGCATCGTGGGCACCGGCCTGGCGCTGGGCGCCGCCACGCTCGCGGGCACACCCGCAGGTTGGGGGCTCGGAGCGGGGGCGGCAGCGACCTGCAGCTTCCAGCTGCTCGATTCCGTGGCCTTCGGAGGCAAGGCATCCCAGTGGCTGGGTGATCACGTGGTCGGGCCGATTGCGAGCGCTGCCCAGCACGTCTGGCACGCCGTTGGCTGAATCGACGCCCTGATCTCAGCTCACAGGCACGCCCGGCGAGTCGAGGTGATGCAGCGCCGGCGAATTGCCGGGTAAAGGGGACATGATGGCAGACAACCTTCTTTTCACGCTGCGCAACGTCTGGCTCGGCGCCTTCCCGCTCGTCTGGCTGGGCGGAGTGATCGCCATCGTGCTGCTCGCCAAGAAGGCCAAGCGGGATCCCGCCGGGCACAAGCGGCGTTTCATCGTGCTCTGGTGCACCTTTCTCGTGTACATCGTCGGCTCGGCAACGGTGACCGGATTGGCCAACGGCGTGGTCAGGCAACGCTATCAGCGAATGCTCGATACGCCGCACCGTGCGATCGTGTTTTACACGCCGAAAAGACGAGACATGGTGAATCCGCATGATCAACGCGCGTTCATCGAAGCGCTGCGCAGCGGCGACGACGTCGCGGCACACCATTCGAGCCCGATCGACAAGCTCGAGTTCGGCTTCGCCGGCGACCGACGCATCTTCTCGCTGGGACGCGATTCCGGTGCGCCCGACGAGTACTGGGTCGAACTCGAGCGCTCCCCCGTCTACGGCGAGCAAGGCACGCCCGAGCTGCGCCATTTCCATTCACCGGCCATGACGGCCTGGTTTGAACACTGGCGCGCGAAGCCCCTGCCGCGCGGAACAATAAGGTCGACAGCCCAGACGTCGCCTCGCTAACTGCCACCTCACGGGAGTCGATCGCCCCGTCGACTCCCGCGCGCTGTGCAGCGAGCGCCGCAGTTCGCCTGCCTACAAGCCAAGCGCTTCGCGATCGGCTTTCTTCAAGCTGCGCGCGACGAGCCCATACGAGAGATCGATCAGATGGCGCAGCAGCTCCGGCGGCACGCGTCCATCGAGGGTTATCGTGTTCCAGTGACGCTTGTTCATGTGATAGCCAGGCGTGATCGCCGCGTGCTCCTCGCGCAACGCCACGGACATCTCGGGCGGGGCCTTGAGGTTGACTGCCGGCTTTCCCTCGCTTGCGCCCAGAGTCGCGAACATCTTGTCCGCCACCTTGAAGACCAAGACCTCGGGGCCGAATGGCGTCGACGCCGAGGTCAGGGGCTTGGCCAGGCAGTAGGACCGGAACTCATCGGGCGTCATGGCAACTCGAACTCGGTACGGCGGTTACTAACACGCCAATTTCTGCCGTTTGGTGGAGAGGCGCTCGGGCGCTGTGGCTGCGGCGAAGCAAACGGGGGTCGAGGGATTCTTGAGGCTTTCACGTCGAGCCCTTTCAGAGTCACGCTAACCAGTCCTTGTTTGCTCTTACCCGCTTTCTGAAACGCGAAATAAGCCGTCGTCGGGCCAGCGTGAAACCTCATGAAGTCAGGGTAAGATCCTCGAGCCGCCGCCAACTGTCACCCAAGTAATCGTCGCACGCTACGTGGACGGCCTTCGGCATCGCCGATTGACAGCAATTCAAGCGTCGAAGTTCGTCTGATGACGCGCTTGACACTCCGCGCCCGGTTTTCTTCAAGGGGCGGGCCTCGTTGGGCTCGTGGAGTGCCCATCGACCTGCCGCGTGCTATAATCCGGCGATCGCCCCTTCACCCACCTCGAGAACCGCCCCGTGAAGCCCTCCGTCCCACGCATGCCCGTGCTGCCCGACCCGAACGGTCCCGCCGAGTTGCAGGACGGCCTTGAAGACCTCGAGACCTACGACGACCTGACCCTGACCGGCGGCGCGCTCGCTGCGGCGGCTGGGGTCACGCTGAAGCGCGCCCACTTGACCTACGTCGGCCTGAACGACGGCTTCTTCCGCCAGTTGGAGCTGATCGACGCGCGATTGACGAATTGCAACCTCTCCAACGCCGAATGGCCGCGCGCCAGCGCCACGCGCCTGCTGCTCGAGGATTGCCGGCTTACCGGCTTCAAGCCGGTCGCCGCCCGCTTCGACCACGCGCGCTTTGTGGCCTGCCATGCCCGCTACGCCATTTTCGAGAACGTGATCTTCCGCCACGCCCGCTTCGAACAGTGCCTGCTGGCCGACACCAGCTTCAAGGGCGCCGACCTCTCAGGCGTCGTCTTCGCCGATTGCGACCTGACCAACGCCACCTTCAAGGGCGCCAAGCTCGCCGGGACGGACTTCCGCACCTCGCGCATCGAGGCCTCCCAGATCGCGCTCGACGAGCTCCGGGGCGCGCTCATTTCGCCGCTGCAGGCGATCGCCCTGCTCGGCTCGCGCACCGGCGCCGTCGTGAGCGACGAGGCCTGACGCCAGGCTCACGGGCCCAGGGCTGAACGTTTCGAGGAATGATAGACATCAGCCCCCTTGATTGTTAAAGTATTGATATGAATGCGAACCAAAAGCTTTGGGAGAAGGGCGACTTCACGCGCATCGCTGCGACCATGCGCGAGAGCGGCGAGGAGTTGGTACGGAAGCTCGGCGTGAAGCCAGGCATGAGCGTGTTGGACCTCGGCTGCGGCGACGGCACGACGGCCTTGCCGGCAGCCCGCGCGGGCGCCGAGGTGCTCGGCGTGGACATCTCGCGGCCCATGGTGGAGAGCGGAAACCGCCGGGCGCAGGCGGCCGGCCTCGCGAACCTGCGCTTCCAGCACGGAGACGCCAGCAACCTGGAAGGGATTCCCGACGCGTCCTTCGACCTGGTCATGAGCATCTACGGCGCGATGTTCGCGCCAGACCCGCATAAAGTGGCGAAAGAGATGGTACGGGTGACCAAGCCGGGCGGGCGGATCGTGATGGGCAACTGGATCCCCGGCCATCCCACGATGGTAGCGCAGCTCCTGCGCATCAGCTCGGCCTACACGCCGCCGCCGCCCGAGGGCTTCATCAGCCCGATGAACTGGGGCGTGGAGGCCCACGTCGTGGAGCGCTTCGGCGGCGCGGGCATCCCCGTTGAGCGCATTTCCTGCGAGCCTGAAACCGTCACCTTCCGGCATGAGGGCACGCCGGCGGAGCTGGTGGGGCTTTTTCGGGACTACTACGGGCCCACCATGAACGCCTTCGAGGCGGCAGAAAATGCCGGCCGACGGGCCGATCTCCAGCGCGAGCTCGAAGATCTCTTCGCGAGCCACAACACGAGCCAGGATGCCACCAGGACGTTGATCGACGCGACCTTCATGCGCGTCACCGTGGTGCGCTAGAGCCCGCCGATTGGCGCCGCCTTCTAACGAAAAGAGCCAGCTCCGACGCGTGCGGAAGCTGGCTCTTCGACTTATGAGCGCGC
>DATNPP010000343.1:0-3113 GCA_036703175.1 Oscillatoriaceae cyanobacterium | reverse complement strand
ACGTCATCACGTTGGGCGCCGGAGTCTGGTGAACCGGAGTTCGTCAAATGATCGAGTGCCGCCGCCGGTTCGCCTTTTGCCCAGAGTAGTTGCGCCTGAGCGATTTCCAGCGAGGGGAGATCAGTGCTGGCCGCGCCGCTCTCGCCCAGCCTGGTCGCTTGTGTGAGCTGATCCTCCGCCAGGTCGAGTTCGTTGCGGGCCAGGTAGATCTCAGCCAGCCAAATATGACCGCGACGAACGGAATCGGCCGGAGTTCCTGTGCTCAGCCCGCGCAAGATGTCCCGCTCGGCCCCGTCCAGGTCACCGCTAAGCGCACGCGCGTGACCGATTTCGACCGACGTGATCAGCGGGAGCGAATGAATCGCGACAGCCTCCTCCATAGAAGCGAGAGCGTCGCGAACCCGACCAAGGCGCACCTGAGCAACGCCCCGCGTGTACAAGGACATCGCTTGCGCTTCCGCCGATGCCTTCAGGTTGAGGGAGATCGACGACCGCGCGAGGTTCAACGCGTCTTCATACCGTCCTTGATGAATCGCGTTCCAGGAACGGCGCATTCGGACGCTCCCGAGCATCTTCCCGGAGCCGCCCTCGTTCCAGTGCGCCTCGGCCCGATCGAGAAAGTCGCTCCCAGGGTGTGGTTGACTGGTTGACGGCTGAACAGCGCCATACCAATAGGCGATGGTTGGATCGGCAGAGCGCACGTCGAGCGGCAACGCTTCAAGCCAGCGACGCAGCTTCTGCGCGTCCCGACAGGCCGTCGCCTCGAAACCGAGTTGCCTCAGCAGATCAATTGCCCTGACCCAGTCAGATGCCGCCATCGCATGCTCGATCGCTTCATCCGGGAAGCCGTGGCCACTCAGCCAATCGCTGGCGCGCCGGTGCAAAGTGGCGATCTGCGTTTGGTCGAGCGTTTCGGACAGCTGGCTCCGGAGCAATTGCGCCAGCAATTTGTGAACGCGATACCATCGGCGCTCGTCGTCGATCGCGAACAGGAGACTGCCCGCCTGCTCCAGTCCGCGTAACATCGCGGCCCCGTTTGATCGACCGGTAACGGCGTCGCACAGCGAGCCGGTCAAGCGCGAGAGAATCGACGTGTGGAGAAGAAAGTCACGCCACTCGCCGCTCTGAGCGAGGACTTCGTCGTTCATGATTTCGGCGAGGTGGCGGTTCGTCCCGCCAAACTCCTGAAGAATGACCTCGCGCCGCGCATCCGATTGACCGTGCAGCAAGCTCTTCAGAAGCTGCAACGCGATGATCCACCCCTCCGTGCGTTCGTGCGCAGCGACGACCAGGGGTGGCGGCAATTCGCGTTCGTCGTCCATGGCCAGATAGCTCGTTACTTCATCGCGTGAGAAGCGGAGATCATCGGCGGTAAGCTCCAGGAGTTCATCGGTTGCGCGCAGCCGCGCCAGCGGAATAGGAAGCGAAGATCTGCTTGCGAGCAACAGCCGCAAGGTCGGTGGCGTGAACTCGACGATATACCGCAGCAGTTGATGAACCTGAGGATTCTCGATCCGATGATAATCATCAAGAACAAGGGTAACCTTTTCCTCTACTGCGGAGAACTCGTTGAGCGTTGCCTCCAAACCGGTCCACAACGTTTCACCGTCAACGGTGCGAAGCCGCTGCCCACTGGCAACGCCGCGTACAACTCCGACCTTCGCGAGAGCGCCGATGAAATACGCGACGAAGCGCACGGGATCGTTATCACGCTGATCGAGCGAGAGCCAGGCGCCGCCTTCCGCATGCGCCACTTGCGCCGCCAATTCGGTCTTGCCGTAGCCGGCGGGGGCACAGAGCAGGATCAGCCGGGCGCGGCCAGCCTCACTGATTTGCGCCAGCAAACGCGTACGTTCAAGCAGTGGGCGACCGCTGGCTTGCCGTGGGAGAGCGAACTTGGTTTGCAGGAGCGAAGGTGACGATCCGGCGAAATCACCACGGATCGTGCGCACACGAAACGTATCCGAAGGTGATTCACGATGTCGGATAGTTGCCGCTGACGACCGAATATCGCGCGCATTCGAACCCATGATCCGGTCCAGCTGTGCCGCGGATTCCGTGGCGATTTCGGGCGAGACGTACGTCGTGTTTCAGCGGCACAAACTCATGTTCCCACAAAAGCTGCCGCTCTGCAACCCACGGCTCAGCAACGTGATTTACAACCCTTCACTACAACTTACGGATGATCCTTTCTTTTAGCGCCTGACAATAGACTGGTTCGACGGCACCTGCCTGCATTTCTTGAACGCGGCGTTTCTCTACCGAAGAGCAATTGTGGGCGATCAGGAAGAAATGGGCATGCCTCAACGGAGCGGGCCGCTATCACGTTGTTGTGATCATTCCGTTGAGTGGAGGCTTCCGTGACCGAACGAAGCGATGCCGCCCGCGCATATGCGCGCGATCATGCCGAGGGTTTCCGACAAGAGCTGTTCCAGTTACTCCGCATTCCAAGCATCAGCACCGATCCAGCCCATGCCGGGGATGTTCGTATGGCAGCCCAGTGGCTGGCCGATCATTTACGCGATCTCGGTGCTCAAAACGTCCAGATCTTTGAAACAGCTGGGCATCCGGTTGTCTACGGTGAGTGCCTCCGTGCGAAACCCCAGCAGCCGACCGTGCTCGTCTATGGTCATTACGATGTCGTTCCGGCCTCGTTGGAGGACGGCTGGGAAACGGAGCCATTTGATCCGGTCGAGCAGGATGGGAAGATCTACGCCCGCGGCGCCACGGACGACAAGGGCCAGCTCTTTATCCATATCAAAGCGCTGGAGTCGTACCTGAAAACCGGTGGCCCACCGGTCAACCTGAAATTCCTGCTCGAAGGCGAAGAGGAAATCTCGTCCCCTCACCTGCGCCCGTTCGTCGAGTCGCACCTCGAACTCCTGGCTGCCGATGTTTGTGTGATCAGTGATTCTTCGATGCGGGTCATCGGGGAGCCTGCGATTCTTCACAGCCTGCGCGGCATGACGTATGTCGAGATCGAAGTTGGTGGGCCGGCCGACGACCTACACAGCGGCTTCTATGGCGGCGCGGTTCACAACCCGGCGTTGGCGCTAGTCGAGATCCTCGCGAAGATGCACCATCCCGATCACAGCATTGCCGTGCCGGGCTTC